>CAYXUI010000042.1:0-15630 GCA_964468195.1 uncultured Oscillospiraceae bacterium
TCCCTGTCCGTCTGCAAGATCAACATCGACTCCGACCTGCGTCTGGCCATGACCGGTACCGTTCGTCAGTACTTCAACGAGCATCCCGATCACTTCGACCCCCGTCAGTACCTGAAGCCCGCCCGTGCCAACATCAAGGAACTGGTTCGCCACAAGCTGGTGGACGTTCTGGGCTGCGCCGGCAAGGCCTGAGTTACATCCCCGTTTCCAAAATTCCCGCTCACTTCGAGCGGGAATTTTTTGCGCTCCCGGGCAGGAAGCAGTTGCGCAGTCTCTGCAAATCTGCTATGATAGTCCCAAAAAGGAGGCAGAATATGGACAAAAAGACCTATGCCCAATTGGAAACATACATGCTTTCCTGTATGGAGGATGCGGCCCACGACCGGGAGCATATTTACCGGGTGCTGTCCTACGCATTGGAAATTGCGGAAGGGGAGCCGGAGGTCAATTACGACATTCTCATCGCCGCCTGCCTGCTCCATGACATTGGCCGAAAGGAGCAGTTCGCCGACCCCAAGCTGTGCCATGCCAAGGTGGGCAGTGAAAAGGCATATCGGTATCTGCTGGAACAGGGATTTTCGGAAGAATTTGCCGGAAAAGTCCGGCGGTGCATCCGCCAGCACCGGTTCCGGGCCAATGACCTGCCGGATACGATAGAGGCCAAGATCCTCTTTGATGCGGACAAACTGGATGTCACCGGCGCCATGGGCATCGCCCGGACGTTGCAATATCAGTCCGATGTGCCTGAACCCCTGTACCGCCGGGACCGGCAGGGCCATGTGCTGGATGGCACGGAAAAAGAGCCCTCCTTCCTTCACGAATACAAATGCAAGCAGGAACACATTTACGACCGATTCTGTACCGACAAGGGGAAAGCGATGGCGATGGAGCGGCAGGCCGCAGCCGTTGCGTTTTATGAAAGCTTTCTGCACGAGGTTCGCTCTGCCCAGGAACAGGGAGAAAAACGGTTGATGGAACTGCTGATGTAGCGCGCTACCGGGCTTCCTCTGAGGGGGAGGCAAGTTGCCTGATATATTTATGTGCTGATTGCCATACTTTTTACTTGTATCTTCCGTGAAAATATGGTAAACTAAATTGGTTTGAACAAAATACGACTGTTTTGGAGGCTTTTATGCGTTTTCCTTTTCCCCCATAGCCCCGACTGCTTCGATAGAACAATATTGATACATGGAGGAAGCCAATGTCTAATTTAGTAGAAGAAATCAGCCGTCGCCGGACCTTTGCTATCATTTCCCACCCCGACGCCGGTAAAACCACTTTGACCGAAAAATTCCTGCTCTACGGCGGCGCCATTGCCCAGGCAGGCGTGGTCAAGGGCAAGAAGAATTCCCGTGCTGCCACCTCCGACTGGATGGAGATCGAGAAGCAGCGTGGTATTTCCGTTACCTCTTCCGTCATGCAGTTCCAGTATGGCGGATTCTGCATCAACATTCTGGATACCCCCGGCCACCAGGATTTTTCCGAGGATACCTACCGTACCCTGATGGCGGCCGACTCTGCCGTCATGGTCATTGACGGTGCCAAGGGTGTGGAGCCCCAGACCCGGAAGCTTTTTAAGGTCTGCGCCATGCGGCACATTCCCATTTTCACCTTTATCAACAAAATGGACCGGGAGACCAAAGATCCCTTCGACCTGCTGGACGAAGTGGAACGGGAACTGGGCATCGAGACCTATGCCATGAACTGGCCTATCGGATCCGGTAAGGATTTCCAGGGCGTTTACGACCGGGAAAAGGCCGAACTGATCTTCTTTACCAGCAACACCGGCAAGCGCAAAGCCGGCTCTCAGGAAATTGACCTGTATGATCCCCAGGTCGCCGAGCTGCTGGACAGCGAAGCCAAACATCAGCAGCTCATTGACGATGTGGAGCTGCTGTCTGCCGGTCGGGAAATGGATATGGAAGCGGTGCGCAACGGTCAACTGTCCCCCGTGTTCTTCGGCTCTGCTCTGACCAACTTCGGCATCGAACCCTTCCTGGAGAACTTCCTGAAGCTGACCCCGCCCCCTCTGGCCAGAGTCTCTGATGAGGGAACTGTGGATACTTTCAGCCCGGATTTCTCCGCCTTTGTCTTTAAGATTCAGGCCAACATGAACAAGGCCCACCGGGACCGGCTGGCCTTCATGCGGATCTGCTCTGGCAAGTTCGAGCGGGATAAGGAATACTACCACGTTCAGGGCAAGAAGAAAATGCGCCTTTCCCAGCCCCAGCAGCTGATGGCAGCAGAGCGGGAAATCGTGGAAGAAGCCTACGCCGGTGACGTCATCGGTGTCTTCGACCCGGGCATCTTTGCAATTGGCGATACCATCACCGTGCCCGGAAAGAAATTCAGCTATTCCGGCATCCCCACCTTCGCTCCGGAGCACTTCTGCCGGGTTTCTGCCAAGGATTCCATGAAGCGCAAGCAGTTCGTCAAGGGCACTGAGCAGATCGCTCAGGAAGGTGCCATCCAAATCTTCCGTCTGCCCAACTCCGGTATGGAGGAAGTCATTGTGGGTGTCGTGGGTACGTTGCAGCTGGACGTGTTCCAGTACCGGATGAAGAACGAATACGGTGTGGAACTGCGGATGGAAATGCTGCCCTACGAAGAAATCCGTCTGGTGGAAGAATATCCCGGGGAGCTGTCCGACCTGAATCTGGGCAGCGATGCCGAACTGCTGGAAGACTACCGTGGCCGGAGCCTGCTGGTGTTCAGCAGCTACTGGGCCATCGACTTCACCTGCCGCCGCAATCCCGGCCTGAAAGTGGCCGAGATCGTGGTGGAAGAAGGGTAATATTCGTTGATAGTGGATAGTTGACAGTTGATAGTTAAGACGGGTGAGGATAACGGTGTCATTGCGAACCAGTGCGCACGCTGGTGTGGCAATCCCCCCGGATTTTTGAGGCACCTGCCTGTAATGACTTGCCTCTAAAAACTGTTCTCTTGAATTCCGAAAGTCATTGCGCTTTTAAGCGCAATGACTTTTTTCTTGCATTCCCAACTGCTCCATACTATAATATAGAAAACGAAGGAGGTGCTTTCCATGAAGGCGTGGCAGCATTTCAAAACCATAACCCATCACCGCAATCTGGTTCTGGCCGGGTGCTTTCGGGTGGGACTGTACTGGCAGGGACTGACCCATGACCTGTCCAAGTATTCCTGGACGGAGTTCCACACCGGAGCAAAATACTATCAGGGTACCCGGAGCCCCAACGCCGCCGAGCGGGAAGACAAGGGTTACAGCGAAGCCTGGATACACCACAAAGGCCGCAACCGCCACCACTGGGAGTACTGGACGGATATGAGCCCGGTGACGAAAAACTATGAATCCCTGCCTATGCCCCGGAAATATCTGGTGGAAATGGTCATGGACCGCCGGGCGGCCTGCATGACCTATCAGGGGAAGAATTACCGGGACGATTCGGCACTGAACTACTTTTCCCGCAGCATCGAGCGGGAACATATGCACCCCCAGACCCGGCAGGAGCTGGGCTATATTCT
This sequence comes from uncultured Oscillospiraceae bacterium, assembly GCA_964468195.1. Classification (GTDB taxonomy): domain Bacteria; phylum Bacillota; class Clostridia; order Oscillospirales; family Oscillospiraceae; genus Faecousia. The sequence goes on from CAYXUI010000042.1 coordinate 3,502, forward strand.
GACTATGCTGGCGGAAAAAGGGGAGAAAGAGACCTTCCGGTACTTAAAAGAAGATGTGTTGCAGGGAAAATTCTTCCCCTGGGAAACGTGAGGTGACTTCATGGATAAAGTGACGATCTATTTGGAATCCGATGTCCATCATGTCAGTCAGATCCTTACCGGCTTTCTGTTGCTGAAAAAGCAGGGCTTGTCTGTGGAATTGGTGGACAGGCGGGGCAGCGGCAGTCCCTACTGCGGAATGCCTATGATCCGGGCCGAATACCGGGGACAAAGGCTTCTGTATGATATGGGGGACGGCTATAACGTGCCGGAAGATATGGAGCTGGCTCTGAAAGAATGCGATGTATACTTTAAACGCAGCTTTTCGGAAGAAAAGAACCACCGTTTCCTGCCGGATTACACCGAAAAAATGTACCCCCTGGGTCTTTACTACCGCGTGACCTGCCGGGAAAATCCCCTGAACGAACCGGTGTGGAAGCATCTGCTGAAGTCCCTGGCCGGCCGGGCACCGGAGCGGTATTTTACTCCGGCGGTATTCGAGGGAACGCCCCGGCGGTCAGAGGAAAAACCGCCGAAGATCCTGTTTCTGACCCAGCTGTGGAATGACCAGGAACCGGATTTTTCCGAGGCAGACAACGCCGAACGGACCTACATCAATGAAACCCGCATTGCGATCATCCGGAAGTTGAAAGAACGCTATGGCGATGCGTTCCTGGGGGGACTGAATGACAATGCCCTGTCCCGGGCCTGGGCACCGGATCTGATCCTCCCGAAACAGTATACCGAGCGGAAGCGATATCTGAAGCTGGTTCAGGACAGTGATATCTGTATCGGTTCCATGGGCCTGTTTGAAAGCATTGGCGGAAAAACGGCGGAATATGTGGCAGCGGCCAAAGGCATCGTCAACGAGCGGCTCCACTACAGCGTGCCGGGAGAATTTGTGGAAGGGAAAAACTATCTGGCTTTCGAAACGGTGGAGCAGTGTCTCGATGCGGTCGATCAGTTGGTAAATGACCCGGAAAAACTCTATGCCATGAAGCAGGCCAATGAAGGATACTACCGAAACTATATGAAGCCGGATGTCCTGGTAGCCAACAGCCTGAAGCGGGTGGATGAAATTCTGGAAAAACAGGCGCAATTTGCAAAATAAGGCTTGACTTTTCTGAAATCTTGCATATAATATAACCGTTACAGATAGAGGATTTGTGTAACGGTAGCACACCGGACTCTGACTCCGTTTGCGGGGGTTCGAATCCCTCATCCTCTGTAAAAAAGAACAGCACCCTACGGGTGCTGTTCTTTTTTACATTCGGCGAGGGATTCGAACCCATCTAAATGCAACAGTCCGGTGGACTATTGCTGCCACCAGTTCAAAAACTGGTGGTTTCCTTACATTTGCCCATAGGGCAAATGGCAATCGAATCCCTCATCCTCGTCCCTCCACAGGGCCTGTCATCCCGACCGAGCGGTAAGCGAGCGGAGGGATCTACGCACTGACTGTCCTCTGTGCGGTTGGTAAATGCGCAGATTCCCCGACTTTGCTGACACTCCCAATGACATGGTCAATCCACTACTCGTTTCGCCACCACGCTTACCAGCAACATCCCCACAGCCACACTGATCCAGCCAAAACCGAGATCATACAGGGGAAGCTTCCGGCAGGCAGCGGTGAGAATGGGAAGGGAAAGACCGATGACATCCAGCGCATGGAGCACGCTGATCACACCGGTGCCGATAATCGTCAGGGGATAGGTGAGGGGATTGTTCTCCCAGAGTTTGTGGGTCAGGCCCAGCAGGATCAGCATAATGGCCATGGGATAAATGGCGTTGAGAATGGGCACGGAAATGCTCAAAATTGCCGTCAGTCCCAGGTTACACACCAGGAAGGCGAATACCGTAATGCCATAAGCCCAGACCTGATAGGAAATTTTGGGGAAGATCATGGAAAAATACTGGGAAGTGGAGTTAATAAGGCCGATGCACACCGTCAGACAGGCCAGGGTGAAAATGGCTGCCAGCAGAATGGCACCCGGCTCTCCAAACACCTGCCGGACAATGCAGCGCAGCGTCCAGGCGCCGTTTTCCTGAAGGGCGTAGACACCAGAGGAGCACATGCCCATGTAGGTGAGTATGGCGTAAACCAGTGCCAGTAGGGTTCCTGCCAGCAGACCGGCTTTCAGGGTGTAGCCGATGACCTCGTGCATTTCTTTCAGTCCGAAGCCGTAGATGGCGTTGATGACCACCAGACCGAAATTCAGCCCTGCCAGGGCATCCATGGTGTTGTATCCTTCGGCAAAGCCGGTGAGGAAGGGGGAGACTTCATAGTTGTCCTGAGGGGATGCGAAATCGACCTGCCCCTGCATCAGGAAACTGACAAAGAGAAACACCAGCAGAAACAGCAAACTGGGGGTCAGGATCTTGCCGATGCGCTCCACCAGCTTACCGGGATTCAGGCACAGCCGCAGGGCGATCAGGAAAAATACCAGAGAGTAGGCCATCATCCACAGTTTCAAATTGGCACTTTCCGGCAGGTAAGGGGCCACGGCCATTTCAAACGGTACGGAAGCGGCCCGGGGGATGGCAAGACAGGGACCGATGGACAGGTAGATCACCACGGAGAAAATAAGACCGAACCGGGGGCTGACGGGTTTTGCCAGCTGATCCAGCGAGCCGAACTTTGCCACCACCAGCACGCCCAGGATGGGCAGGATCACGGCCGTGGCCAGAAAACCTGCCATGGCAGCGGGGGCGGAGGTACCGGCACTCTGGCCGAGAAAAGGCGGGAAGATCAGATTCCCAGCCCCGAAGAACAGGGAAAAGAGCATGAAGCTCACCACCAGAAGCTGTCGTTTGGATAGTTTCATAGAGATCTCCTTCTATATAATGAAATATTGTAACATTCCGGACCGGGGAAGTCAATGCGCAACCGGCCCGGCAGAATGGAAGAGGATACCTTCCGGGCGGAAATCCCTAAGATTTGGCAAAATATACAAAAACCAACATACAAAATCAGCCTAATCACCAAAAATTATTTCGCCACTTTACAAAATTCACATCCGGTGATATAGTATTTACGATTTGAAACCGGGAAACGTTGCGCTTGACGTACATATTTCTACTGCGGTTTCCAAATTCCGGCTATTACCGGCAAAAACCGGTTTTGGCATATATCAAACCAATTTAGGAGGAAAACAAATGAAAAAGCTGATTTCCCTGCTGCTGGTTCTGGTCATGGCTCTGTCCCTGGTCGCCTGCGGCGGCGAGAAGACCGCTGAGACCGAGGCTGCTGCTCCCGCTGCTACCGAGGCCGCTGCTGAAGTTGCTGAGGCTCCCGCCGAAGTGACTACCTACGAGGTTGGCGTTGCTATCTACCAGTACAACGATAACTTCATGACCCTGTATCGTCAGGAGATCGAGAACTACTTCAAGACTCTGGAGACCGATACCGTCAAGTACAACATCACCATGGTCGACGGCAAGAACGACATGGCTGAGCAGACCAACCAGATCGACACCTTCATCACCCAGGGTATGGACGTTATCATCCTGAACCTGGTTCAGACTTCCTCTGCCGAAGTTCTGATCGACAAGGTCGTTGAGGCTGACATCCCCCTGATCCTGATCAACCGTGAGCCCCTGGCTTACGACGCTGACGGCAACACCTTGGACGAGGCTTACGAAGGCATCCTGAACAATGCCAAGGTTTGCTACGTTGGTGCTGACGCCCGTCAGTCCGGTACCTACCAGGGCGAAATCGTTCTGGCTCTGGACGACAAGGGCGACGTCAACGGTGACGGCGTTGTTTCCTACGTTATGATCGAGGGCGACCCCGAGAACATCGACGCTCAGTACCGTACTGAGTTCTCCATCAAGGCTCTGACCGACGCTGGTGTCGAGGTCAACTGCCTGGTTGACAACATCGGCAACTGGGATCAGGCTAAGGGTCAGGAAATCGCCGCTGCCGCTCTGGCTCAGTTCGGCGACGAGATCGACGTGATCTTCTGCAACAACGACGGCATGGCTCTGGGCGCTGCTGCTGCTATCGAGGCTGCTGGCCGCGTTGTGGGCCAGGACATCTACCTGCTGGGTGTTGACGCTCTGGACGAGTGCCAGGAGATGGTTCAGGCTGGCACCATGACCGGTACCGTTCTGAACGACCACATTGGTCAGTCCCACGCTGCTGTTGACGCTGCTGTTGCCGCTCTGAAGGGCGAGGAACTGCAGAACTACTACTGGGTTGACTACGTCAAGGTCGACGCTTCCTACTTCGGCTAATTCGATTTAGGTTCTCACTGTGGGTGGGCTGGAAACAGCCCACCCATTTGCCCCGGGCAATCCGGTTCTCTGCCTGAGCGGAGGACAGACATGTTCTGTTTTCCGCTGAGACTGAGAACGGTCTAATAAGTAGGAGATAGGAGGTTTGCTTTATGAACGAGTACCGCCTGGAAATGCGGGGCGTCTGCAAATCTTTCCCCGGTGTTAAGGCTCTGGACCATGCACAGCTGTGCCTGCGTCCCGGTAAAGTCCACGCACTGATGGGTGAGAACGGCGCCGGTAAATCCACGCTCATGAAGTGCATGTTCGGCATCTATACCATGGATGAGGGCGAAATTATTTACGAGGGGGAAAAGGTTTCCATCAAGGATCCCCTGGAAGCCCTGAAAATGGGTATCGCCATGGTGCACCAGGAGTTGCAGCCCATTCCCGCCCGTACCATCGGTGAGAACATTTTCCTGGGTCGTTACCCCATGAAGAAAGCCCTGGGCTTCATTCCCATTGTGGATCATGAGAAAATGTATGCCGATACTGCCGAGCTGCTGAAGAAAGTCCGGATGGATTTCGACCCCAAGCAGATGCTGGGGGAACTGAGCGTTTCCCAGATGCAGTCCGTGGAAATTGCCAAGGCCGTTTCCGCCAACTGTAAGGTGCTGATTCTGGACGAGCCCACCTCCTCCCTGACGGCAAACGAAGTGGAAGCTCTGTTCCGCATCGTGGAAGACCTGAAGGCAGAAGGCGTCTCCATTGTTTATATTTCCCACAAGATGGACGAGATCCTGCGGATCTCCGACGAAGTGACCATCATGCGTGACGGTCAGTACATCGGCACCTGGGACTGCGAGGGCCTGACCACCGACTTCATCATCTCCAAGATGGTGGGCCGGGAACTGAGCAACCTCTATCCCGAGCGGCACAATGTCCCCGGGGACGTGGTGTTTGAGGTGGAAAACTTCACTTCCATCAACCCCCGTTCCTTCCGCAATGTCAGTTTCAACGTCCGCAAGGGCGAGATTTTGGGCGTGGCCGGTCTGGTGGGTGCCCAGCGTACCGAGCTGATGGAAGGCCTGTTTGGTATCCGTTCCCATACCACCGGCGAAATTCGCTATCAGGGTAAGGAACTGGTCATCAAGCGCCCCAAGGATGCCATCGATCAGGGCATCGCCATGCTGACGGAAGACCGCCGTGCCACCGGCATTATGGGCGTGCTCAGCGTTGCGGACAATATCTCCGTGGCTTCCCTGAAGCAGTACCTGGACTACGGCTTTGTGCTGAACAATAAGAAGGTGGAGCAGCTGGTGCAGGACAATGTTCAGAAGATGAACATCAAGACCCCCTCCAGCAAGACCCAGATCCAAAGCCTTTCCGGCGGTAACCAGCAGAAGGTTCTGATCGGCCGCTGGCTGGCCAATGACCCGGATGTGCTGATCTTGGACGAGCCCACCCGTGGTATCGACGTGGGTGCCAAGTACGAGATCTACTGCATCATTGAAGAACTGGCAAGAGCCGGTAAGAGCATCATTATGATCTCTTCCGAAATGGCGGAGCTCATCGGTATGTCTGACCGGATCATGGTCATGTGCGATGGCCGGGTCACCGGTTTCATCGATGGCAAGGATGCCAATCAGGAGAATATTATGGAGCTGGCTACCCAGTTTGAGGCAGTTTAAGCAAGGAGGACATACAATATGAAAACGAAGATGAGCATTCCCCAGCGGATCTGGGCTTACGTCAAGGGCAACCCCATCGTGGTCATGATGGTGGCCATCAGCCTGGTGGTTGGCTGCACCATTAACAACTTCTTCTCCCTGAACAATCTGAACGTTCTGATGGGCAACACCACCATTCGTTTCCTGATCGCTCTGGGCGTTTCCGGCTGCCTGATCACCAAGGGCACCGACCTGTCCGCCGGCCGTCAGGCCGCTCTGGCTGCTACCCTGACCGGTGTCATGGTTCAGCGTGCCGACTATACCTCCCGCCTGTTCTCCTGGATGCCCGAGATGAACATGTGGCTGGTTCTGCTGATCGTTGTGGCTGTGGGCGCCATCATCGGTATGATCACCGGTGCCATTATCGCCAACCTGAAGGTTCCTCCCTTTATTGCCACTCTGGGCATCCAGACTATTGTTTACGGCATTAACCTGATTTACACCAACGCCCAGCCCATCGGCGGCTTTAGCCAGCAGTTCAAGGATTTCTTCAACTGGAAGATCCTGGCCATCGGCGATTTCAAGGGCTTCTCCGGTTATATCCTGTTTGCCCTGCTGTTCGGCCTGCTGTTCTGGTTCTTGTACAATAAGACCACCCACGGCAAGTACATGTACGCCATCGGCGGCAACGAGAATGCTGCTGAGGTTTCCGGTGTCAATGTTCGCCGGAGCCTGACCACCATCTACATGATCGCCGGTGCCATGTATGCCTTCGCCGGCTTCCTGATGACCGGTAAGTCCGGCGGTGCCTCCGCTTCCATGGGCGTTTCCTACGAGCTGGAAGCCATTGCCGGTTGTACCATCGGCGGTGTCTCCACCACCGGCGGTATCGGTACCGTGGGTGGCATCCTGATCGGTGTGCTGGTCTTCGAGCTGCTGAAGATCATTATGCAGTTCATCGGCGTTGACCCCAACTACAACTACATCGTGCAGGGCCTGGTGGTCATCACCGCCGTTGCTCTGGATATCCGTAAGTACGTTGCCAAGAAGTAACTATGGAAGATATCAAGACCCCTGCACCGGAGGAAACTCCGGAAACCACGGAAAAACCCAAATCCATGCTCCAGATCCAGAAGGAAAGCTGGTATGATAAAGTTCCCCTGACGATAAAACAGCTGGACCGGATCATTGTGATCTGCTTCATCCTGCTGGCACTGACGGCTGTGGTGATCTATCTGGATGCGAAGGATATTTTCAATCCCTTCGGGTATTAAGTGAACAAGGAAAAGGGCGTGCTTCGGCACGCCCTTTTTTGCACAAAAATCACAGGGATTTCGACGAAAAAATTGGTTATCGGTGAATGCTTTTTTGTTGCGTTTTCAGCCTAACTGTGTTATGCTTAAAAAGATGAGTTACGATAACGATTAAGTAAGGAGCCGGGAATGGAATTCAACGATATTTACGATGCCAACCGAAATCTGACCGGCAAGGTTCACCGCCGTGGTGACCATTGGGAGCCGGGGGAATACGGCGTGGTGGTCTGCGTCTGGGTCTATGATGGTGCGGGGCATTTGCTCCTGACCCGCCGGGCCAAGGGGAAAAGTTTTGCCGGTACCTGGGAAAATTCCGGTGGTGCCGTTCAGGCGGGGGAGACCAGCCGCCAGGCCATTGCCCGGGAGCTCTTTGAGGAGACCGGCATTCGGGCGGATCCGGAGGAATTTGAGCTGCTGGATACCGACCGGGACCGGAATATCTTCTACGATCACTACTGCCTGAAGCGGAAGGTCAAACTCAAGCACATCACCCTGCAACCCGGGGAGACCGATGATGTGATGTGGGCCAGCTTCGGGAAGATCAACTGGATGATCCGCACCGGAAAGATCTGTAAAATCATCGGCCATCAGTTCCGCAGGCAGGAAAAACAGCTGCGTTTGCGCAACATGACCAAGTTTGGCAGGTAATTTTTGGAAGTCTCACAGCGGGAATTTCCTTGCAATTTTGAATAGGGCGGGATATAATGAAAAAAAGCGTTTTTCAATCATCCGGCAAAACGCTTTCGCCGGATGATTGAAAAGCGTTTTTTATTTTTTCCATACTATGATTTAATGGAGGAAAACAATTATGATCCAGCTGATGAAACTTCCTGTTCGCCGTGGTAATTCTCCCCTGCGCATTGCAAAAGGTCATTTTGTGACCAATCACTCCCACATCAACTACTACATCGACATCACCTATCAGAAAACCCGCCTGTCCGAAGCCAGAGACAGTGCCTATCAGCTGGTCTCTACCTTTATCAATGATACCCCTGTGGATACCATTTTGTGTCTGGACGGCACTGCTGTTCTGGGTACCTGCATCGCCGATGAGCTGACCAAGTCCGGTTACCATACCATCAACGCCCACCAGACCATTTACGTCGTGGAGCCGGAGTACAATGCCAACTCCCAGATCATTTTCCGGGACAACATTCAGCCCATGATCCGGGGCAAGCACGTTCTGGTGCTGATGGCTTCCGTCACCACCGGCTTCACCGCCAAGCGTTCCATCGAAGCCATCCAGTACTATGGCGGCCGGGTGGCCGGTGTTGCAGCAATCTACCGTGCCGTGGATGAAGTGGCCGGTTATCCTGTCCGCTCTGTCTACTCCGTGGAAGACCTGCCGGATTACGAAAGCTACGATTTCCACGAGTGCCCCTACTGCAAGGCCGGGCAGAAGGTGGACGCATTGGTAAACAGCTTCGGCTACAGCTCGCTGTAAAGATGAAACATAAAACAGCAGAGAGGGGAGACCCTCTCTGCTGTTTTATGTTTGCCGGTTGGGAATTACCTGTGGTCACCGGGGATGCAGATACAAAAAAATCAGGGCTTATGCCCTGAAAAACACGAAAATATGCATTGACAAAATCCGGGGAGCATGATACAATGATTATCCATACTGTGATACTATGCCTATTTCTGGATTTTGTTTCCAACATGGGTATTTTAGCACAGGAAGGAGCGGCTGTCAAGGGGTAACTTAGTAAAAAATGACAACCGCACCAAGCGTATCATAAGCAACACACAATTCGTCAGAAAGGCTGTGATGATCCATATGGCAATGGTCAAGGACGTAATGTTCGGCAAGACCATGCGTAAATCCTACGCAAAGTATGAGGAGATCCTGGAGATCCCCAACATGCTGAAGATCCAGAAGGACTCCTACCAGTGGTTCCTGGAAACCGGTCTGCGGGAGGTCTTCAAGGATGTGGGCACGATCACCGACTTCTCCGGTAAGCTGGAGCTGTCCTTCCTGGATTACACCATGGAAGACAAGGCTAAGTATACCATCGAGGAGTGCCGGGAACGTGATGCCACCTATGCGAAGCCCATCAAGGTTCGCGTCCGTCTGCGCAACACCGAAACCGATGAAATCAAGGAGCAGGAGATCTTCATGGGCGACTTCCCCGTGATGACCAACGGCGGTACCTTCGTCATCAACGGTGCGGAGCGCGTTATCATCTCTCAGATCGTCCGTTCTCCCGGCATGTACTATGGCCATGAGGTGGACAAGGCTGACCAGCACACCTACACCGCCACCGTCATCCCTTACCGTGGCGCCTGGCTGGAGTACGAGACCGACAACTCCAATGTGTTTTGGGTCCGTATCGACAAGAACCGTAAGCTGCCCATTACCTGCCTGATCCGGGCGCTGGGCGTCCAGACCGATGAGCAGATCAAGGCTCTGTTCGGCGAGGACGAGCGGATCCTGGCTACCCTGGAAAAGGATGCCTGCAAGACCCGGGAAGAGTCTCTGCTGGAGATCTACCGCCGTCTGCGTCCCGGTGAGCCCCCCACGGTGGAAACTGCCACTGCACATCTGGAAGGCCTGCTGTTCGACTACCATCGTTACGATGTGTCCACCGTTGGCCGTTACAAGTTCAACAAGAAGATGGACATCTGGTCCCGTCTGTCCGGCCAGGAGCTGGCTGAGCCCATTGCCGATCCCATGACCGGTGAGATCCTGGCTATGCCCGGCGACTTCATTTCCCGTGCTCAGGCGCACGAGCTGAGCAACAAGGGCGTTAACGAGGCCGTGCTGAAGGTGGGCGACACCACCGTGAAGGTCTTCGGCAACAACATGGTGGACATGTCCGGTTTCGTGGACTTCGATCCCGCCCAGTATGGCATCACCGAGAAGGTCTACTTCCCTGTGCTGAAGGAAATGCTGGAAACCGTTCCCGCTGACGGCTGGGAAGATGCCATTGCCGAGCGCATGACCGACCTGATCCCCAACCATATCATCGTGGACGATATCATGGCTTCCATCAACTACCTGAACTGCGTGGCCATGGGCATCGGTACTCCCGATGACATCGACCATCTGGGCAACCGCCGTCTGCGCTGCGTGGGCGAGCTGCTGCAGAACCAGTTCCGCATCGGCTTCAGCCGTCTGGATCGTGTGGTCCGGGAGCGTATGACTGTGCAGGATCTGGACGCTGTGACCCCCCAGAGTCTGATCAACATCCGTCCTGTGACTGCGGTCATCAAGGAATTCTTCGGTTCCTCCCCGCTGTCCCAGTTCATGGATCAGAATAACCCCCTGTCTGAGCTGACCCACAAGCGCCGTCTGTCCGCTCTGGGCCCCGGCGGTCTGAGCCGTGACCGTGCTTCCTTCGACGTTCGAGATATCCACTACACCCACTACGGTCGTATGTGTCCCATCGAGACTCCTGAAGGTCCCAACATCGGTCTGATCAACTACCTGGCTACTTTTGCCCGGATCAACAAGTACGGCTTCGTGGAAGCTCCTTACCGGAAGGTGGACAAGGCCACCGGTTTCGTCACCAAGGACATTGAGTACATGACCGCTGACGTGGAAGATGACTTCTACATCGGTCAGGCCAACGAGCCTCTGGATGAGAACGGCTGCCTGGCAAATGCCCGTATCACCTGCCGTCACCGCAACGAGATCATTGAAGTGGACCGTCAGGTCATTGACTACGTGGACGTGTCCCCCAGAATGATGATCTCCATCGCAACTTCTTTCATTCCCTTCCTGCAGAACGACGACGCAAACCGTGCTCTGATGGGCGCAAACATGCAGCGTCAGGCCGTGCCTCTGCTGACCACCGAGCCTCCTGTCGTTGCCACCGGCATCGAGCACAAGGCCGCTCTGGACTCCGAGGTCTGCATCAAGGCCAAGGGTCCCGGCGTGGTCACCGCCGTCTCCGCCAAGAACATCACCGTCAAGTATGATTCCGGCGAGACCTGCGTCCACACCCTGACCAAGTTTGCCCGTTCCAACGCCGGTACCTGTGTCAACCAGCGGCCCATCGTTGTGGTGGACGAGCGGGTGGACACTGACCAGATCATTGCCGACGGTCCTTCCTGCTCCGGCGGCGAGGTGGCTCTGGGTAAGAACGTGCTCATCGGCTTCGTTACCTGGGAAGGTTACAACTACGAGGACGCCATTCTGCTGAACGAGCGTCTGGTCCGGGAGGACGTCTTCACCTCCATCCACATCGAGGAGTACGAGACCGAAGCCCGGGACACCAAGCTGGGACCGGAAGAGATCACCCGGGATATCCCCAATGTTGGTGAAGATACCCTGAAGGATCTGGACGAGAACGGTATCATCCGCATCGGCGCGGAGGTCCATCCCGGCGATTACCTGGTCGGTAAGGTCACCCCCAAGGGCGAGACCGAGCTGACCCCTGAGGAGCGCCTGCTGCGGGCCATCTTCGGCGAGAAGGCAAGAGAAGTCCGTGACACCTCCCTGAAGGTGCCTCATGGTACCTCCGGCATCGTTGTGGATGTCAAGATCTTTACCAAGGAAAATTCCGACGAGCTGGCCCCCGGCGTCAGCAAGTCTGTCCGTGTCTATCTTGCCCAGAAGCGTAAGATCGGCGTGGGCGATAAGATGGCAGGCCGTCACGGTAACAAGGGCGTTGTCTCCCGTGTCCTGCCTGAGGAAGATATGCCCTTCCTGCCCGACGGCACTCCCCTGGATGTGGTGCTGAACCCCCTGGGCGTGCCTTCCCGTATGAACATCGGTCAGGTGCTGGAAGTCCACCTGGGTTACGCTGCCCGGGCGCTGGGCTGGCATGTTGCCACCCCAGTTTTCGACGGCGCAAACGAGAAGGACATCCGGGAGACCCTGAAGCTGGCCGGTCTGCGGGAAGACGGCAAGACCATCCTCTATGATGGCCGTACCGGCGAACCCTTCG
>CAYXUI010000043.1:0-15475 GCA_964468195.1 uncultured Oscillospiraceae bacterium
CGCCCCCTCCGGCAGCTCTGCGTGGCATTTTCTGCATTTTTCCATAGCTACCTCCAATTGTGATTTTCCCTCCCGGTTGTGTGCCGGGAGGGGTGTTTTGTTTATTACCAATTTTGCAAACGCAATATTCTCAAAAAGCAGGGAACTCATCAAGAGACCCTGCTTTTGCTCTGCATTTGATCATTCACCTATCACAAAATGGTGGCCCATAGTGCGAAGAATGGATGATGCAATTTCAACTGTCTTGTTTTTGATCTCGTCCTGACAATATTTAGAAGCGGCAGCGGTACGGTCATCCGGAATCGGATCAAATTTGAAAATAAACTCCGTGACCATTTCCACCGAGAGTTGCTGCGCTCCGGCATCGGACATGGTGCAGGTGTCCCGAATCATAATCGTGGGGTCGCTTTCGTCATTGGGTTCAAAGGCGGATGCACGATGATCGCATATGAGTTCAAATGCTTCGGTCGTTTTCGTCTGGACATTCACGTTGATTTTCTTAACTTTGGCTTCCAGTAATTCTACGTTGTATTCCATAGCTACGCCCTCCTTAACACAATACACCACTTGCGTGGGACTGGTAGCGGTTGCTGTTGTCATTCTTTCCCAACGAACGCACAAGAGTGGTGCTCTGAACGGCAGGGAAAGCCACAACGACATTTTTGTATTGCGCAGGGGCCAGATGTTCTTCGATGGCTTGTTGGATCAGCTGATTCAGGGACACGCCTTCTTTCTCGGCAGTGAGAGCGGCCTGACGGTGCAGGTCCGGGGAAATGCGGACATTAAAGGAACCCTTGTATTCCTTATCCGGGGAAAGCCCAAGAGCTTCGCACATTTCCAGGTAGCCATCAATGGAATCATGGAAGGACTGGGTGATCTCCTCAATGGAATTTCCATGGAAATTCAGGCTGTCCCGAATTCCGATGACCGAGCCAACCAGTAAATTATCTTCGGCACTGAACGCAACAGAACCATGATAACCTTTATATTTCAGCATATTAGCCATATGGACTCCTCCTTAAATTTCTTTGATATCGGCAAGAAATTCACGAACTTTCTTGATGTGATATGGATACAGCTCATTTCCGGGGTGCGGCCCATCGAAGCGGAGGATTCGACCAGATTCCCGGTGGAAATAGGAGATAGCCGAACCTCTGCCTCCGGAATACTTTTCGCATCCGCACTGGCTCATAAGGGCATCCAATTCGTTTTTTGTAAAATTCTTGGGAATGCGCTTTTGCATAAGCTTATCCAGTAACTTTTCTTTCTTAAGCAATGACTATTCGCCTCCATATGCAACTATGATGTAGTTGCAGCATAATTTTAATTCAAAAAAATACAATTGTCAATACGGATACGCTCGTTTTCTGAAATCAGCGTGCATAATCACCAGTTTTGTAAGTGCCGCCACTGCACATTTTTGTGAAAGTGGTGACGTCGCCGAAATGGTCATTGGTTGAAGCACATAACCTCCATTTTAAACCGGTCGATTTCGACTCCTTTAAAATTGGGAGTAAAGTTATTCTGTCCGTTTTATTGGACAGAACCTGTGCTATGGTATTTGTGTAAATCGAACGCATGTTCGATGATAGGAGGGTGGTTGTATGAAGGAAGAACGGAAAGAATTGAAAGAACTGATTGAGAAAATGAATGCGGAACAATTTAACTGGTTCATTTCTCAAATGCGGTTTGTCCTATCTGAAGAAGCCGTGAAATCTGATCTTCCGAAAGAGTGTCCAGAAATTCATACATAGCTTTCTTCGCTTTGGGCAGCCCATCGTTATCAACGGTGGGTTGTTCCTTTCTTCCCTCAACTAAATCAGAAATTGAGATATTCAGGTATTTCGCTATCTGCTCCACTTTATCCATGCGGGGATATTTTGTTCCATTTGCCCAGGATGCTACGGTTGAGTAACCGATCCCCAAGGCGTTGCTGACATCCTGACGGCTTTTATCGTGCAATTCCATCTGTTTTCGGAAATTGCGTGCAAAGATTTCTTTGTTGTCCATGTTATCACTCCCTCTCTGCATCTATTATACACCCAAAGACAAAAATATCAAGATAAAATACAAATATTTTACACTTTGGGTATTGACAAACAGCCAAAAGTGTAGTAGTATATCATTACACTTAAAGTATAGAACAAGAGAGGAGTTGAGCGTATGGCGATCAGTATTAAAGCGGCTCGAGTGAACGCAGGACTTACCCAAGAAGCGGTTGCAAAAGCTCTTAAAAAGAGCAAAAATACCATTGTTTCCTATGAATCCTATACTTCCAGTCCGGATATTTCGGTAGCTATTGCGATGGCTGAGCTTTTCAAAATGCCGCTGGCGGATATCATCTGGACGAAGGACTAAATTTTTTTGCCCACGAATTACACTTAAAGTATAATTAAGGAGGCCGACTATGACGCTGAGTGAGATCAAGCAATCAACGAAACCCTTCCTGTCTGTGGCAGATGTGGCGGGGTTGATGGGGTCGGATCCCCACACCATCCGCATGACTGCCAGACAGCGGCCGGAGCTGCTGGGATTCCCCTTTGCCTTTTCCGGTAACCGGATGAAGATTCCCCGCATTCCCTTCCTGCGGTGGATGGGCGAGGATATCTGAACGGAAGGGAGCCAAGACCCGTGAAGAAGCTGAGAAAACCCACCAGAGCCCAAAAGGCACTTATGCAGGGGAAACGCATGAACCCGGAAGACTGGCTGGTGGAGCGGGATACCCCGGAACAGATGGTACTCGTCCACCGGCATTTCAACACCACTAAAAAAATCATTATGAAGAAGGAGCACGTAGTTTATGAGCAAAGAGGATCTGAAAGCTGATTTTTCGGGCATCCACAGTTCCACCGCAGACGGTACGCCTGTCAATGGTGGCGGCAGCACCCGGGAAGACCGGTTAATCGGCAACATCTCCCGCCGGGTGGAGCTGGAAAGAGCGTACAGCCTGACAAAATCCGCCGTGGATCAGGTGGACAGCGCATTGGATCAACTGACGGAGGAAGATCGGAAGATTTTGGAGCGGCTGTATATGTGCCCCAGCAAGGGGAATGTCCTGCGGCTCTGCGAAGAACTGAACATTGAACAGGCCACGGTCTACCGCTGGCGGGATGCTGCATTAAAGCGGTTCACCATTGCCCTGTATGGGATCACAGAAAGTTGAAAAGAGGGGGAAGCGATTGCTTCTCCCTCTTTTCGTTCCCAGCTTCTTTTCTCGGTGTCCTGCTCGTAGGGGATGCCGGGGATTTTTTTATTGCTTTGGGAGCGCCTTTTGCAATAGCTCCCGGATTACGGCGGACTTGTTCGGGGCTTTGGTAAGTAGCTCAAACAGTTCCGGGTCTTGGTTTCGGTTTATGCGGAGATTAACGCAAACTGTATTTTCAGCGTTCCACTCCTTCTGTGCTTGGGTGTATGCCATCGGATGGCCTCCTTCTTGGAGTGGGGGCGATTGCTCGCCCCTATCCAGTTACTTTTAGTTTGCGGTTTCCAAATACTTGTCTTGGATTTCTGCAATTTTCTTGCTGGTTTCCTCGTCAAATACTTGTGCGTAGATTTTGTTGAGGTCGTAAGCCATAGCTTTCCGGGTGTCCTGTCTTTCGGCTTCAGTACCCATGCTGCTACCTCCATTTGGTTTATTCGGTTGGCTGGTTGCCTTCCGTATCTTCATATTATGATGAGCTAGCTTATTTGTCAACCCCCAATTTCACATTTTTCACAATGTCTTTCAGGCTTGCCATTTCTTTAAGCTCCTTTCAATGGGTGGGGCGATTGCTCGCCCCTTATGCTGTCAGCTGATCCACGGCGGCACGGCCTTTGTAGGTCTGGCTACCGTACTTCTGCCGGATCTGATTCATGGACTTTTTGCCCCGGCTCCAATGGGCGCCGTCTTCGGCGTGATGCCAGTACCACATCTTTTTGCTGCTGCTCCATCGGCATCCGGCGGCTTTCAAATCGTCCTTAATGGGGCGGGTGTCGCCGCTGATCCAGAGCCAAGAGCCGCACAGCTCAACGACGATTCCGGGGTATCTCAGCAGCTCGGAAATGATGTTGATAAACTCTTCCGGGGTCTCGGTGGTCTGGTGGGCTTCGTCGGCGGTGGCGTTGTGCTGGTGCTTCAAAATCTCGAACCGCTCGGAATACTCGTTGTTAATGGCGGCCATTGTGGCGGTGTCGCCGCCGTGGTCGGGGTGGTGGATCATGGTTAAGCGGCGGTATTCCTTTTTCAACTCGTCCAGAGTGGAGCAGGTGGCGAAGTATTTCATGGTAATTCTCCTTTATCTGAGGAAGCCCCGGAAATTATCAGGAGGGGGCTTGATTTTTAGTTAATTATGGGTTACAATATTGATGATCTTGATTGGGGAGTTCCGCTTTTGCCCGGCGTTTGCCGGGGGCGGGGCTCTTTTCTTTTTGCGTTTGATCTCGAAACGGATTTCAATACTTGCTAGGGTGATCGTAATTTTCATTTCCGGGGCTTCCTTTCCTTGCCCCCTCCTGATAGTTATGTTATAACCGTTAACGGTTATAATAACAAGACGGAATATTGCACAACGTTAACGGTTATTTTCTGTGCATTTTGTACGTTGACGGTTATTTCTGTTTGTGCTATACTGATACCAGAAAGAAAAAGGAGGGGTACAATAATGGCCGTATCGGATGCGCACAAAAAAGCCTCGAACAAGTGGAACTCTAGCCGGGATAACATTATGATTCGCCCGGATAAGGAAACCGGGGCGCAGATCAGGCAGGCCGCCGCAGATGCCGGGCAGAGCGTCCAGCAGTATATCTTGCAGGCGGTCATGGACAGAGTGACAGGAGGGAAAATGTAATGAGTACCAGAGAATTATGCGCTAAGTTAATGGACAATGTTCCAGATTACAAAATTGGGTATCTGCTGGCCTATTTGCAAGGTCTGGTGGCAGATGAACCGGATGACGATACGTTCTGCAAGCAGCTGATCGCCCAGTATGAAGCAGACCCGGAAAAAGAAGATGGCTACACCTTTGATTGTAGATCTGATTGAAGCGCAAATTGCAGAGGAAGCCCCGGAAATTATCAGGAGGGGGCTTGATTTTTGAGTAGTTGTGGTTTATAATGTTGATGATGGTCTGGGAAATGCTCTGGGAACTGGCTTGCTGGTTCTTGGGGCTTTTCTTTTTGTCTCGCTGGCATACTTGATTGAGTATGCACATTTTTAAGGGAATCAATTTTCCCTTAAAAATGCTTCGATTGCTTCCAAGAGGATGCTGGCTTGCGATACGCCAAGTTCGGCGCATTTTGCACGGAAAGCGGCAACGGTTTCTTTTGGCAGCTCAGCTTGAATTTTGCTGTAAACCTTGCTGTTGTATCTCCGCTTCACTTCTGTGCTGGTGGTGGTTTTTCGTTTCTCGGTCATTGACTTCTGCCTCGTTTCTTGCTACAATGTTCCCAGAGGTCGCCGGGCAAGGCTCCCGACTCCCTCGCTTTCCTGCATCCGCATGAGTGGCGTTGGCGTGCTGGCTCATGCGGATTGCCTATTTCTTAGAATTGATGTACTCTAAGCACTCGACAATCTTGTCTGAACTGAAGCCGTTCGCTAGCCGTTCGCTTTCAGCCATTCGATCAGCTTTCGGGTTTGATTCTCTGTCATGCCTTCCATGTCCTCACTTCCTTTCATAAAGCCGGATCGGCTTGCCTTGTTCCTCTTGGATGTACTTATTATAACATACTCGATTAAGTATGTCAAGCACTTTCGGCGGAAAGATGATAAAAAAATGAGAAGTTTTTTCCGCTTCTATGTGGTATGATGGTAAAAACGAAATTGGAAAGCACCTGTGGAGAAGTTCACGGGTGCTTTTCTATGTCTGGAGGTTTTCTATATGGTTTGTCCATACACTGTCCACCGAAAAGTTGTGGAACAGATTGTTTATGAGTATGACGAGGAAAGCGGCAATGTGACCATGTCGCAGACGATCCAGAATGAAACCGCCGAAATGGTGGAATGCGCCGGGGAAAACTGCGGGGCATGGTATGGCGGACGTTGCCATTACGGGAATGTGGATTGATTCGGGAAGGGTCGCCATAATTGCCTTCTTGTATGAGTGCGGCGAAGCCGCCAGCAACGTAACAACTGGTACTATGTAGCGATCACCGGGCCAAAGCCTTTTCACCAGTTCGCAAACTGGTGAATAAGGAAGTTGCGCCCGGCGTACAACGTAACGACACGGATACACAGCTTCCCATTTCAACTATCCTTCAATTATTCTTCAACTTTTCTTCAATTCTTCAGATCAGCCCGATTTTCGGTCTGGTCTTTTTTCATGGCCAAAGCACCTGCGGTGCGCCTCCGTTTTTGGGTGATATTTCCGGAGACATGCTGTCAAATACCTCTTTCAATACCTCCTTCGGGGGCGGCGGCAATCGGCTGTCGCCTAAGGTGTGGCCTTTTTCAATATCTACAGAGAGGAGTGCTTTTTATATGAGTTCCAAGAAGACGATCGGAAGACCACCGAAGTTTGATTCTCCGGAACAGATGCAGGTGTTGATCGACAAGTATTTTGAAGAGTGCAAAGGTCACATCCTGTACAACGACGACGGTTCCCCTGTGCTGGATAAGTATGGCAACGCTGTCATTATCGATGCACACCCGCCTACCGTCACCGGCCTTGCGTTGGCACTGGGATTTTCCACACGGCTTTCTCTGCTGAACTATCAGGCAAAACCGGCGTTTGTAAACACGGTTTCGCGGGCGAAGTCCAGAGTGGAGCAATACGCCGAAGAACGGCTGTTCGACAAGGATGGTGCCAACGGTGCAAAGTTCTCTCTGGCCAACAACTGGGAAGGCTGGCGGGAAAAGCAGCAGATCGAGGCAGACGTGAAGCAGGAGACCACTGTTATCACCGTGGAGCTGGTGGATGAGGAATGAATGTAAACATCCGCATTTCCAGGAAGGTCTTCAACGAAATCTACCTGCCATATCTGGATGACGATAGCCGGTATCTGGTGTTCTTCGGCGGCGGTTCTTCGGGAAAAAGCTACTTCATCGGGGAACGGTGGATCTACAGAATTGTGCAGCCTGTGCGGCACAATCTTCTGGTTGTGAGAAACACAGGCGACACCAACCGGAAAAGTACCTTTCCACTGCTGAAACAGGTGATTTCCAACTGGAATCTGGGGGAGTATTTCAAAATCAACGAAAGCGATATGCGCATTGTGTGCTTGCTGACGGGAAATGAAGTGGCTTTTGCTGGACTGGATGACGTTGAGAAGATCAAGTCCATCACCTTTGCCAGTGGTGAGTTGACGGATATCTGGGTGGAGGAAGCTACGGAATGTCAGGAGGCAGATATCAATCAGCTGAAAGTCCGTTTGCGTGGTGGCAAGAGCAAGAAACAGATGGTTCTTTCCTTCAACCCTATCAACATTCAGCACTGGATCAAGCGGCATTTCCTTGACAGCGGTCTGGCCACGGTGTGTTTCAGCACCTACAAAGACAATCGCTTTCTGACAGATGACGACCGGAAAGCGTTGGAAGACCTGAAATATTCCGATGAGTACACATACAACGTCTACTGCTTAGGCAAGTGGGGCATTCTGGGCAAGACTGTCTTTGACGCCAGAGCCATTCAGGCACGGCTGGAAGAGATACACAGGCCAATACGCAGAGGGTATTACACCTATGACTACGATGGCTTGAAGATCACCAATATCCGCTGGGTCAGTGACAGGGATGGATACATTGAAATCTACCAGGTTCCCGATACGCCGGAAATCACAGAATACTGCATTGGTGGGGATACTGCCGGGGAAGGTTCTGACTACTTCGTTGCGGATGTGTTGGATGCAAAGAGCGGTGTTCAGGTGGCAAAGCTGCGGCATCAGTTCGACGCAGACCAGTACACCCGGCAGATGTATTGTCTGGGGAAGTACTACAAGGATGCGCTCATTGGCATCGAAGCGAACTTTGACAGCTACCCCATTATGGAGCTGCAGCGGCTGGGATATCCGAAACAGTACATCCGTACGGCTCAGGATACCTACACAGGCAAGACAGAGAGACGGTATGGTTTCAAGACCACTTCTCTGACCAGACCTACGGTACTTTCCAGACTGATAGAAATCGTCCGGGAGCACTGCAACACCATCAACAGCCGGGAGACGCTGGAAGAGTTGCTGACCATCATTCGCAATGAACGTGGCCGCATTGAAGCCCCACAGGGTGGACATGACGACCAGATGATGTCTCTTGCCATTGCCCACCAGATTCGGGAACAGGTGGTATTTCCCAGTGATGTGGTGGAGATCAAACCGCAGCTGCATTTCAACGCAGAGAAGAAACAGGAGATCATATACGACTTTGGTGAGATGGTCACCATTATCTAGGAGGACAGTATGGAAATGATCGTGTTGGTACTGATCGTCAGTGCCGTGAATGTATGCAAAAAACATACCGGAGTCTTTTTGCTTCTCTTTCTTCAAAGTCTGCCGGGCTACAGAGCAATCAGTACAGTGGTGTACTGGGCAATATTCTCAGCCGGACAACGTTGACGGGTTCCAATTTCGATCAAGTTTATTTTGCCGCAAAGGAGCAGGGGGAAAAGCAGTCCGAACTGGACAAGTTTCTGAACGATGCGATCCAGATCGGCGCACTGACGCTGGACGATGCGACGGAACTGCGGGACACCCGGTTCTCTTCTGTAGAAGATACTTACCTGACGGCCAAGAAGACGGGGGCCAACGAAAGAGATCTGGATAGTTACCTGAAACGGGCAGTGTCCGCCGGAAGAATTTCCCTGGATGAAGCCACTGCCTTACGGGAGAAAAGGCCGGAAAAAGATACCGGGCTGTTTTCCGAAAACGGCAAGTGGCTGAAAAAAGGCTCTGACGATTTTGGAGAAAGTCTGATGGCTTCCGGCCTGGATGCCATCAGCGATGTAAGTGCCGGTATTATTGCAGGACCGGAAGGACTGTTCCGGGGATTTGCGGCACTGGGTGCCCTTCAGGATGATCTGAACTTTTACCAGAACGGCGGCATTTACACGCTGGAACAGGAGCAGAAGCACCGGGAACAGGCTGAGCAGGCTAAGGAAGGCGCTGCGGAACTGATTACCACGGACTTCTATGACGAAGACAGCATCGCCAAAAGCATTCTGACCGGGCTTGGCATGATCGGAGATCTGGCAGGACGCTCTTACTGGGGACAGCCTGTAACTTCCGAGGACATGGCACAGGTGCGGCAGAACAGAGAAGCTGCCCGGAAGTACATGGACGAGGACATGGAAGACGATTCCATGCTGGGGGAACAGATGGATGGTCTGGCCCGGTCGGCGGGTCAGCAGCTGTTCACCAAGGCCATTGGCGGGGTGCTGCCCTGGCAGCTGACCACCGGATTTTCCACCATGGGCGACGAAATGGCCCAGGCGCTGAACGAGGGGGCAACCTTCGAGGAAGCGGGATTGAGCGGCATTGTCAGCGCCGCCGGTGAAGTCCTGAGTGAATACATCTTCGATGCGGACATTTTCGGGCACAGCTCCATGGAAGAGAAGTTGGTCAAACAGATTTCCAGCAAGGTTTCCAACAAGGTCCTGCAAGCGGTGATGAAATTCGGCATGGATGCCACCGGCGAAGGCCTGGAAGAAGTCATCTCCGGCGTTATCGGTGCCATCGGCCAAAAACTGACCTATGGCAGCGACAAGGAAATCAAAGAGCTGTTCAGCAGTGAAGAAGCACTGGATTCCTTCATCGGCGGTGCCATCATGGGCGGCGTGAACAGTGCGGCAAACACCGTGATCTCCAAGGCCACGGGTACGGACTATGTTTCCGGGCTGAACAAGTCGGAACAGGCTGTTGTGGACAAAGTCTACAAAGAGCGGCTGGCAGAAGCAAAGAAGGACAGCAAAAACGGAAAAGTCTCCGGTACGGAGAAAACCGCCATCTATAACGATGTGCTGAATTCTCTGGAAAAGGGCTACCTGACCACCGACTCCATTGAGGCGGCACTGGGCGGAAAAGCCTATGAAGACTACCAATCCATTCTGAACATTGCGGAAGACAATGAGATTCTGAAAGCCTACGAGAATCTGAGCAAGAGCCGGTCTAAGAAGGATAGGCGGAAATATGAAGGCATGGAACGCACCGTCCAGCGAATTCAGGACAGCCGCAAAGCCCTGAAAAATGCGCTGGATGCCGAAGTGGGCAGACAGGTTCGGGGAACGAAATTGCAGGAAAGCTACACCGAGCGTACCCGCCGAGGGCAGACCTTTGAAGCGGATCTGAGCCAGTATAAAGGCAAGCAGAAGGAAATCGTGCAGAAGGCCGTGGAAAGCGGCGTGCTGAACAACACCAACCGCACCCACGAATTTGTGGATCTGATTTCCTCTATTGCCGCCCAAAGCGGTGTGGACTACGATTTCACCAACAATGCCACGCTGAAAAATTCCGGCTTCGCTGTGGAGGGCAAGCAGGTCAACGGCTACACCACCGCTGACGGCGTGACGGTAAACGTCGATTCTGCCAAAGCCCTGAACCGGGTGGTGGGGCATGAGATCACCCACGTTCTGGAAGGGACGGAGCTGTATTCCCAGCTGCAGACCGAACTGTTCAACTACGCCCGGGAAAAGGGCGAGCTGGATACCCGGTGGAATTACGCCAAAGAGCAGTACAAGAATATGGACGGGGTTGACCCAAAGCAGGAGCTGGCCGCCGAACTGGCCGGGGATTATCTGTTCTCAGACCAGAAATTTCTGGACAAGCTGGCGCAGGAGAACCCCAATGCCTTCCAAAAGGCCTGGGAGCAAATCAAGACTTTCTGTAAAATTGCCGGAAACCGCAGCAAAGAGGGGAAGCAGTTTGAAAAGGTAAAGCAACTGTATGAAGAAGCTTACCGGAAAGCCGGGGAGGCAAAGAAAAACGCCACCAAAGATGGCGGCGTGAAGTATTCGATTTCGGAAACCGAGGACGGTCGGCAGGTCGCCGTGGTGGACAATGATATTTTGAAAGATATCGATACCACCAAATGGGACAAGGAGACCAAAAAGAAAGTCCGTCAGGCGGCCATGGATACCCTGAGGCAGTTCAAAGATGGGTTTGAAATCAATGGTGTGGAGTACATCGACAGTAAAAAAACTCGTAATGAGTATACTCGCTCTAATTATACGGAAGCAGTGGCGGCAAAAGCTCCGGATGTTTATCAGGACAAGATGCGGGCTGCCGACGTTATAGACGATGTGATCCATGTTGCAACGGATTGGTCGAAAGATGGAAAACTGAAGCACAAGCGTTCGGACTTCGTGGATTTCATCCGTGGTAAAACGTTGTTCCAGTCCGGAGAGAACGCCTATTCTGCCACGGTTATTGCCGGTATTACGAAGAACGGAAAAGCTGTTTTTTATGATGTTGTGGACATCACACCTGATAATTTTGAAATAAAAAAATCAGGGCCTCCGTCCACCGTCCTGACAGAAAATCTGCCCGACAGTATGCAGGGAGACCCTGATTCCGAATCAGAACTCCCGACCACCGTTTCGACGGAAGAACCGTCCAACAGTATTCTAGGGAGTCCTGATTTCAAATCAGAACTCCCGACCGCCGTCCCGACAGATAAACTGCCCAACGCCATTCTAGGGAGTTCTGATTCTGAATCAGAACTCCCGACCACCGATCCAACGGATAAACCATCTCACGGTATTCTAGGGAGTTCTGATCCTGCAGGGCGGTCAGTTCATCAGTCCGACACAATCCCTACTGATAACAGTATAGCACCCAGCGGGGAAAACATCAAGTACAATGTTTTGGACAATTCGCCCGCTACCCCCAAGACCAGCGCTGACGTATTTGGGGAAGATATCCGGCTGGATTCTGGGGAGAAAAATCAGCAGGCAGGCGGCTTGCCAGATGACTTGGCTCCCGTTCGGGAAGATGTGAAGCCGGTGGAGATCACCGCTCCTACAAAGGAAGATATTTCCAAAGTGGAGCAGGCCATGAATGACAACTTTGCTCCCATCCGGGAGGATGTTGCCCAATGGCAAAAGCTACAGGCGGAACAGGCAGAGTTGGAACAGAAGCTGCTGGACATGACGGCGGCGGAAAACTTCGGGGAGGAATATCAGGCTCTCTCCCGGCAATGGGCAGAAGTGAAGAATCAGGTGGAGGCAATGACTCCGAAGGACGGCACGGAGCTATTGCAGGAGTTTGCAGAGGAGACCAAGAAGAAAGATCCTTCCCCGGCAGAACGAGTGGCCAAGGAACATTTGGAACGCACCTTCACGCTGGATAAAGCACCGGAGGCCATCCGGGAAAAGCTTGGCACAAAGTGGCAAAAAATCAAAGAAGCCACCGGCGTTGCCCAGAATGTCATCATCAATGGTGACAAGGGGATCAAACCCCTTGCATACATCGTGAACAAGGTCAATCAGGATGGTTTCGGCGGCGAGTTTGAGCTGTATATGCGCCACCTGCTGAATGTTGACCGTAGGTCGCTGGATGAACGAGGATATTCCGCCGACAAGCAGGTTTTCCCCACAGATGTCACGGCTGCCGAATCCCGGAAAACAGCGGACAAGATTTTAAAGGCACATCCGGAGTTTGCCGAATATGAAACAGATGTCCGGAACTATGTCCACTATTTGCGTGATAAGTTGGTGGACTGCGGAAAAATCTCTCAGGAAACCGCTGACCTCTGGGAAGAAATGTATCCCCACTACATCCCCATCCGTCGTCAGGGCTTCGCCAATGACCACGAAACGTGGGAACTGCTCAGTTCCATTGTGGATGGTGAAAGCTGGGTCAACGAAAAGGGCAACGTTGACGATGACCTGTTTGCGGCACATACTGCCACCGTATCCAAGCTGCATGAAGCAATCGGCGGCACTCAACAGCTCTATCCCTTATTTGATACCCTTGCGGAACGAACCCTGACCACCTTCTGGAATGCGGCACTGATGGACGAGAATCGGCTACCGGATGACTTCGTACCCATTCGGGAGGATATCGCTACCACCGCCAAGACGCAGCCGGTGGATCAACTGCCGGATGACTTCGCTCCCATTCGGGAGGATGCGCCGGGGCTGCGGAAGAACCGCATTGAAGCGGATATGGACGAGCAAAGCCGGTATGAAGTTCTGCGGGAAAAGAAGATCCCCATTGTGGAAGATACCCGCTCCGGGGATTATACGCAGGAAATCGGGGATATTGAATCCCTTCCCGCCAAAGCCAAGAGCAAGGTGGAGAAGATCATCAAGCCGCTGGCGGAGAAGTTTGGTATTCTGAACCGAAACTTAAAAACTCCGGATATTGACGTGGAATTCCAGTTCTCCAAAAACAAGGGGCTGAAAGAAAGCCTGAGCAAACAGCTGAACTACGGCGGCAGCTATGGAGACTTTGCAAAGGCACTGGTCAATCTGGAACAGATCCTCGACAATGCGGTTCTGATTGAAAAGCATGGCGACAAGTACGCCGGGACGGTTCGGGCGGATGAAAATCTGGAATCTGTTTCCGTACTGGTAGGAGCATTCCGGGATGGAGATTCCATTATTCCGGTGCAGATGGAAATAAAAAAGACCTCCAACCGTGGAGGCCAGCTCTATGTAACTGTCGCAATGACAAAAATAGAAGCTGACGTCCTTGGGAGTAGTCCCGACAATCGTCAAAAGTACTCCCTGATATCAGCTCCTATTGGGGAAGCTGACGTCCTTGGGAGTAGGCCTAGTAATAAGCTAGGAAAGTACTCCCTGATATCAGCTTCTGACTGTAATATAGCAGATTTGTTTGCAGAAATCAACCCTCAGGACAAACATTTCCTGAAATACGTCCCCGATGGCTTCCTTTCGGATGCGCAGAAGACCGCCAAGCAGAGTGCCTTGCAGGAAGATGCTGAACGGATTGCCGGGTATGCGAAGAAACCTGACGGCAAGAACCCGACACTGGCGGATGACTACGTTGAACGAACGGTTCTGGAAAACAAGCTGAACGCTTTGAAGAATGCAGGAGAACCCTATGCAGATGTGGAAAAGCAGCTGAATGATTTGAACCAGCGAATCAAAGAGCAGGAGAAAAATCCCGATGTGCAGCCCTTCCAGCGGGGGCAGGATCAGAACCAGAACCAGAATCAGAACCAGCCCACCCCCGAGCCTGCAAAGCGCACCTTTGCCACCGAAGAAAGCGCCGACTCCCTGAATGTGGACACGCCGGATATCAGCGCAGAGGACACGGAAACCGACACTGCGGAATACGATCCCACGAAAGTTTCTGCGGAGGTTTACCGGGGAATGAATCCGCTGAAATGGGTGCGGGAAAAAATTCTGGACAACGGCATGGTGTTTGAAGAGCTGAGCCACAGAACGGGCAACAAGGATCTGCAGGCCCTGTGGAACTACACCCGGGTCACCTCCGGCAAGGCGCAGTACATGATCGGCAACGGTGTGGAAGGCAAGGGCATCACCGGCATTACGGAAATCTACGGAAAAGCAACCGAAGCCGGGAAGCTGGAAGATTTCTACACCTATCTGGGACACTGCCGGAACATTGACGGCATGAGCCGTCGTACTCGCTACGCCACGCTGGACAATCAGTCTTTTATGGGCATGGACGTTTCTTATTCGGATTCCGTAACGGCGAAAATCCAGTTGGAAAATCAAAATCCGGCGTTTAAATCGTGGGCGCAGCAGTGCTATGACTACACGGACTACCAAATTGATACGCTGGTAGAACATAGATTCCTGTCGGAAGATGATGCAGCGGTTTGGCGGGATATCTGGCAGCACTACGTTCCTGTGAAGCGGACATCCGATGGTAACAACGCCGGGATCTTAGAAACCATGTCCGAGCAGACCTTGCACGTTCAGAGCGCTGCCGCTATGAACGACTTTGCGGTGGAGCTGATGCACACCCTGAATTCCAAGGTGTCGGAAAGCGCTGTGCCTGTGGATGAACTCGTTTCCATCTTCGATCATGGCGGTGACCTGTTTCAGGCGACATCCAGCGACAAAGGCTGGTACTACTTCAATTGCTACGAGGACGGCAAGATTTGTCAGTTCCAAATTTCCGAAGAAATGTACCTTGCCCTGAAACCTGCCAGTGACCTGATGAAGGCAAAAGTGCCGGGGCTTGCGGATTTCAGCGAGTTCCGCAGAAAAGCCATTACGGAATACAACATTTATTTCGCTGCAAAGAACAGCATCAAGGATGCCCAGACCGTGCTTGTGCAGTCTCAGCACCCGATTGAGACTTACGCCAATATGCCGGGAGCGGCTTGGGATATTCTGAATGACGGGGAATATTATCAGGAATACATTGCCAACGGCGGTGACGAGCAGCAGTATTTCCACAAACACACAAAATCGCTGGATGAAAGCGTTGGGGATAAAATCAAGAAGTATTCCGGTCTGGAAGCCATCGGTGATCTGAACAACTTCATCGAAACCGTTCCCCGATATAAGGTACAATAAGTTGCGCAAATTAAAAATGGCAAAAAAGTAGACACGGCTTGCCGGTCTCTGGTAGA
>CAYXUI010000044.1:0-15256 GCA_964468195.1 uncultured Oscillospiraceae bacterium
CATACCGGGAAATGATCTCGTCTGTTTTCTTGTAGTAGGATTCATCGAGCATATTGTGTATTACCTCCTCATGTCTGCCCACAAGCAGACCGGTTTCAGGATGGATCTTTGCCAATTCCTATTATAGCACATATGCACAATTTTTCCATGAATATTTCCTCCAGATTTGGTCATTCATTTTTGTGTAATCGCCACAAAATTTGGTTTTCTCCCCATTTCGTTAGCATACGCTAACTTTTCGATGCAAAAAGAGCGGAACCATTGGTTCCGCTCTTTGGTTATTCCTGCATCTGTTTGACAAACGCTTTCCGGTCGGCTGCCTTGAAATAGGCGGAGCCTGCCACCAGAACGTCGGCACCGGCCCGCTTGCACAGCTTACAGGTCTCCCCGTCTACGCCGCCATCCACTTCGATGTGGCAGTTTGGATTCACTCTATCCAGCATGTTCCGAAGGGTGCGGATCTTGTCCATCTGATCGGCCATGAATTTCTGACCGCCGAACCCCGGCTCCACGGTCATTACCAGGATCATGTCGCATTTTTCCAGATAGGGGATCACCGCTTCGGCAGGAGTTTTCGGCTTCAGAGAAATGGCCGCCTTGCAGCCCAGCGCATGGATGGTATCCAATGCTTCCAGAATATTCTGGGGCTGATCCGCCTCCACATGGATGGTCAGCCAGTCCGCTCCGGCTTTGACGAACCGCTCCACATAGCGGCCAGGCTTTTCGATCATCAGATGGACATCCAACGGCAGTTCCGAAATCCGGCGGATGGCCTCCACCACCGGCAGACCGATGGAAATGTTGGGAACAAATAAGCCGTCCATCACATCCACATGGACCCAGTCCGCCCCGTTGGCAGCAATATCCCGGATATCCCGCTCCAGATTCACAAAATCCGCAGCCAAAATAGAGGGCGATAACTTTGCCATATGTGCCACGCTCCTTACAGTTTTGATACTGACAGCATATCATACCCTGATATAAATTGCAAGTGGTATGGAAGTGGACAGTTATTCTGTCATCCTGAGCGAGCGCAAGCGAGTCGAAGGATCTGCGCATTTACGGAACATTTGCAGTGAAATTGGTGCCAAGATCTCTCCATGCGCGACCCTTGGTCGGGATGACATGGATTTTCGGACTACTCAGCGCTTGATTCACATTATCAACTGTCCACTGACAACTGTCAACTTTTTCCTGCATATTCCCCCTCCTTCCGGCCATACTACCGTCAGCCCAAATTTAAGGAGGTCAATGTTATGAATTGTCATGCCAACAAATGTATCGAGTGTACCGTCCATCAGTGTGCCCATCACTGTGAGAACGAGAACTACTGCTCCCTGGACCGCATTCTGGTAGGCACCCACGAAAGTGACCCCACTATGAACGAGTGCACCGACTGCAAGTCCTTCCGCAAGAAGTAAGTCTCTTCCCTGCGCCATTGCGTGGCAAGCTTTTGCACGCAATGGCGCTTCTTTTTTCAGCAGCGTTTCACCTGCATTTCAGCACCAATTTATATTGGTATTTTTCCTTGACGAACCCCGGTTTCTTAGGGTATTATGGTACACAATTCGAGGAAGAATTCAAATTTCGTTCCCTGCAAATACATACTTTCTTCATAATCAGACAGTATGATGACAGCAAACGTACAGAAGGAGGAACTCAAGACTATGGATACCTTTGAAAATAACGAGTTTACAATCGAACCGGAGCAGGAGCAGCCTCAGGCAGAAGCGCCCACGCCGGAACCTCAGCCCACCGCCTACCACGGCACCGGCGCAGGGCGAAAAGAATCCCCTTACGCAAATTCTCCCTATGAATCCGCCCCCATCCCGGATCCCCAGCCCCGCTACACTTACGAAGACCCCGCTCCCCGGAAACAGCCCAAGCCCCACAAGCCCCATTCCGGTAAGAAGACGACCGGTCGCAAGATCATCGCCGTAGTGGCTGCGCTGGCCGTGGTGGCCGGCAGCTGCGGTCTCACCGCTACCCTCATTAACCGCCACTGGCAGCAGCGGGAAGATGCCATGACCGCCGCTTTCGCCGATCAGATCAATGGCTTGCAGGATCAGATTGATTCCCTCCCGGCCACCACCGGCAGCAACACCGTGGTCATTCCCGAGGACGGCAGTGCCATGACCCCCAGCCAGCTCTATGCCGCCCGGGCCAATTCCATTGTTGCCATCAACTCCACGGTGCAGACCGCCAGCTACTACGGTGTCAGCGAAGGCACCTCTGCCGGTTCCGGCTTTATCCTGACGGAGGACGGCTACATCATCACCAACTACCATGTGGTGGAGGATGCCACATCCATTCAGGTGGTGACCTATGACGGCACCGAATACGATGCCAGACTGGTGGGTTACGACTCTTCCAACGATCTGGCGGTGCTGGATATTGAGGCCGAAGGCCTGTCCACTGCACCTCTTGGCGACAGTGCCGACCTGAACATCGGCGATATGGTCGTCGCCATCGGTAACCCCCTGGGCACCCTGGCCGCCACCCAGACCGTTGGCTATGTCAGCGGCATTGACCGGGAAGTTTCCACCGGCGGTTTGACCACCATCAGTATGATCCAGACCGATGCTGCCATCAACCCCGGTAACTCCGGCGGCCCCCTGTTCAACATGCAGGGAGAAGTCATCGGCATCACCACCGCCAAGTATTCCGGCACCACCAACTCCGGCGCCACCATCGAGGGTATCGGCTTCGCCATCCCCATTGATGATGTGGCCAACCTCATCAATGATCTCATCGACTACGGCTATGTCACCGGCGCATACCTAGGCGTTTCCGTCCAGAATACCGATGAAGATGCTGCTGCCCAGTTTGGCATTCCCACCGGTGCTTATGTGGTCACCGTGGAAGATGGCTACTGCGCCAAGGAAGCCGGCATCCAGCCCAAGGATATCATCATCGCTCTGGGGGATTATGAAGTTTCCAACGTCACCGACCTGACCCGGGCACTGCGGAATTTCTCCGCCGGTGATACCACCACCGTCAAACTCATCCGCAGTGGCAAGGAAATGACGCTGGAAATCACCCTGGACGAGCGTCCCAACACCACGGAAGAAACCACCGCAGAGACCACGCCTCAGCAGGAAAGCCAGATGCCTTCCCAGGGTGGCAACTACGATGACCTGTACGAATACTTCCGCCGGTTCTTTGGACGATAAGCGGGATGCTTCCTGGCTCCCCCTCTGGGGGTAAGCGAAGCGCAGTCGCAGGAGTGAATGACAGTCCAGTGGACTGTCAGAGCTGCGACCGGGTTGCCCGCAGGCAACTGGCCGAAATCAAAGATTTCGGTCTGAGAGGGCCTTTCCTGTCATAGCCCTCTCCGTCACGGCTTACGCCGTGCCACCTCTCCCAAAGGGAGAGGCAAGGCTTACCGCCAGAACAGCAGATCATTTCCACCCATCTCAGCGTGCCGCATTTTTTGCGGCACGCTTTTATACTGTTCTTTCTTTTGCTCCGGCGATTTTTCTTCCTTCTCTATGATAGTTTTCTTCTGCCGAATTTTGCCGAAAAAACTGGTGCAATATGGAATTGAAAATCATCCGTACATGTGTTATTTTATTATTATCACGGAAGTAAGGAGAGGGAAGCACACATGGAAGCGCGCAAAGTCCTGATCGCGGATTGTAATGAGGATTTTCGTTCCGGCCTGGCCAATGCTTTGCAGGGGCAGCACTATGTCCATTGCTGCGGCACTGCCCAGGAAGCGCTTCTGCGCATTCGTGGGGATGCACCGGATCTTCTGATCCTGGAATTGCAGCTTCCGGAGGTGGATGGGCTGGCTTTGTTGGAAATTCTGTCCCGGGAGCACCGGCTTCCCGCCGTGTTGGTGGTGACCACTTACGTCAGCAGTTATCTGGAGCGTGTGGGCAGCCGGCTGGGTATCGCCTACATCATCCGCAAGCCCTGTCACATCCACAATGTGGTCAGCCGGGCCACGGATATCCTGCAATATGGCAGCCTGCCCACCCCGGAGCTGACTGCCAGTGAAAAGCTGGAACAGATCCTGGCACCGTTGTCCATTTACCCCAACAGCGAGCGCTATGAGATTCTGGCAGATACGGTTTTCCAGCTGTGTCAGGATCTGAATCAGGGTCTGTGCAAGGAAGTCTACCCCATCATTGCCCGCCGCCGTCAGATGACTCCCACGGCTATTGAAAGCGCCATCCGCCGCACGCTGGAGGAATCCTTCCGCATGCCCCAATGGGGCATCTATTTCCCCGGCCGCACCAAGCACCCTTCCAACAAACATTTTCTGCAAGCCATCGCCCGAAAACTTTTGAAAGAACTGGAATAACCCCGGGCCTATCGACATATTCTATTGCTGATCCCCTCACAGGAGGTTCTCTATGAGAAAAAAGAAACGCGATACCTTTGCCCGCTGCGCCATGAAGCATCTTTGCGCCCTGCTGGGGCTGATTTTGGCGGGGATGCTGGCTCTGACCTTTGGATTTCAATACCTGCTGGATCAAATCGGCACCGCCCCAGAGGAACCTTCATCCGGCGGTCTGCTGCAAATGGTGTCCCAAACCATGCAAAGCGGCTCCCTCTCCTCCCTTTCTCTGGGAGAGAGCCGAAATACCGTAAATATTCTGCTCATCGGGCAGGATCACCGGGAGGGCGAAAGCGAACAGGCCCGGTCAGATTCCATGATCCTGTGTTCTTTCCATAAAGATACCGATGTACTGACCATGACTTCCATTCTCCGGGATCTTTACGTTCCCATCCCCGGCCACCACGATAACCGGATCAATGCCGCCTATTCCTATGGCGGTATGTCTTTGTTAAAGCAGACCATTGAGGAAAATTTCGACATTTCCATTCAGGGCTGTATGGAGGTGGATTTTTCTCAGTTTTCCCAGATCATCGAGGTTCTGGGGGGCGTGGAGCTGGAACTGCGGCAGGACGAAGCGGACTATATCAACCGGGAAACCGGTGCCTCCCTGAAGCCCGGCCTGCAGCGGCTTTCCGGCCCGGAAGCGCTGACCTATTCCCGGATCCGCTCGCTGGATATCGACTCCGATTTCAGTCGCACCAACCGTCAGCGCAAAGTCCTGACTGCCATATTCAACGGCTACCGCCAGGCGAACGTGCCCCAGCTGCTAAGCCTCATCCGGGAGGTGCTGCCTATGATCACCACGGATCTGAACCGGGGACAGCTGGTGCTTCTGGCAGCGGAGCTTGCCCCTCATCTGTCCGGCTGTGAGATCAACAGTCAGCGGATCCCCGCCGACGGGACCTTCACCGACCAGACCATTGACGGCATGGCCGTTCTGGTGGCAGATATGGAAAAAAACCGGCTGCTTTTGCAAAAAACAACGAAATAAGGTAAGTGTCCACAAGCGGCGGATTTTCCGCCGCTTAATACTTTCTTAAAAAAGGAAATAATTTCCTTAATAACTTTTCAGAATTGTTGCAAGTTTTCATTCATTTCCCCATCTTAAACGTTAAAATGCAAAAATAATTTCGCAATTATTTTGTTAAATTGATTGACAATTAAAAAACATAACGCTATAATATTTCTAAGTTCTAAGACAGCAAGGAGGTTATGCGGGTGGAACTTACAAAAAGCGAGATGGAGATCATGGATGTCCTGTGGGGCTCCGATAAGCCCCTGTCCCGTGCGGATCTGCTGGCTCATTCCGAGGAGAAATCCTGGAAAGACAGCTCCGTGCATATTCTTCTGAACGGCCTGCTGCAAAAGGAAGCCATTCACGAAGCCGGTCTGGTCAAGCGCAGCAAGACTTATGGCAGAGTCTTCGCTCCTACCATGACCCGGGAAGAATATTTTGCAACCACCATTTTCTCCCACCGTCACAAGCCGGAGATCGTGGGCCTGTTCGAGGCTCTCCTGCGTCGTGACGACATCACCAAAGAGGATCTGGATCAGATCCGTGCCATGGTTGACCAAAAAAGCGTATAATCCCTCTTGCGTTCTCTGAAGTAAATATGCTTTTTCACGGGGCTGTTGGTCACAGTCCCGATTTTTTTGCTTCTCTTCATCGAAAATGCTAAAATTTCAGTTGTTTTATATACAATTCCATTGACAAATCCCCGTTGCCGTTGTATAGTGAGCTGGAAGCAAACCAAGCAGGAGGGATTCCTTATGTTCCAGACCACCGACCTTTTTGACCTGAACCATACCCTGGCAGGTGACTATCTTTCCGCATTCCCCTACCCCTGGCAGGCACTGGCCGGGATCAAAGGGCTGATTCTGTCCCTGGGCGCAACGCTGGGAGCGGATTACCAGGAAGTCTCTCCCCAGGTCTGGGTCCACCATACCGCTCAGGTGGCTCCCACTGCCTTTCTGGGTGCCCCCTGCATCATCGGCCCCGGCACGGAAGTGCGGCACTGCGCCTTCATCCGGGGCAGCGCGCTGGTGGGGGGGAACTGTGTGGTTGGCAACTCCGTGGAGCTGAAAAATGTGATTCTCTTCGACAATGTACAGGTTCCCCATTTTAATTATGTAGGCGACAGCATTCTGGGCTACAAGTCCCACATGGGGGCCAGCAGCGTCACCTCCAACGTCAAATCCGACCACTCTCTGGTAGTGGTCAAAAACAGGGACGAACGGATGGAAACCGGGCTGAAAAAGTTCGGTGCCATGCTGGGAGATTTCGTGGAAGTGGGCTGCAACAGCGTCCTGAATCCCGGCACCGTCATCGGCCGTCACAGCAACATCTACCCCACCGCCTGCGTCCGTGGCACCGTGCCGGAAAACAGCATCTGGAAAACCGACGGGGTCGTGGTGAAAAAAGTTGACAATTGACAGTGGACAGTTATGTTTGGGCAAGGTAGCGCAGCGTAAACCGCGACGTGTGCGCTCGCAGGGCGGCTCTTAGCGAGTCGCAGAAGATGCCTCTCCCGCCTTCGCTAACGCTCAGGCACCCTCCCCGAAGGGGAGGGCATTGCGCACGTTCTCTCTTGAAAGGAGCTCCATCTATGGGCAAATATTTTGGCACAGACGGTTTCCGTGGGGAAGCCAACTGTGATCTGACTGCTGAGCACGCCTTCCGTGTCGGACGGTTTCTGGGTTGGTACTACACCCAACTGAAACGCCGCAGCGGCAATGACGGCCCGGCACGGATCGTCATCGGCAAGGATACCCGCCGCTCCAGCTACATGCTGGAATACTCTCTGGTAGGCGGATTGGTTGCCTCCGGGGCAGACGCTTACCTGCTCCACGTTACCACCACCCCCTCTGTAGCTTACGTGGTCCGCACCGAAGGGTTTGACTGTGGCATTATGATCTCCGCCAGCCACAATCCTTACTATGACAACGGCATCAAGCTTCTCAACGGCTACGGCGAGAAGATGGACGAAAGCGTCATTTCTCTGGTGGAAGCTTATCTGGATGGACACCTGGAGGCCTTTGGCAGGCTTTGGGAAGAATTGCCTCTTGCCAAGCGGGAAGGCATCGGCCGCACCGTGGACCATGTGGCAGGCCGGAACCGGTACATCGGCTACCTCATCAGTCTGGGCATGTATTCCTTCAAAGGCATGAAAGTGGGGCTGGACTGCGCCAACGGCGCTTCCTGGAACATTGCCAAATCCGTCTTTGATGCCCTGGGTGCCAAAACCTACGTTATTAACGCTGAGCCCGACGGCTATAATATCAACCGGAATGCCGGTTCCACCCACATCGAAGTGCTGCAACGCTTCGTGCTGGACAACGGTCTGGACGTGGGCTTTGCCTATGACGGCGATGCCGACCGGTGCCTGTGCGTGGACGAAAAGGGCAATATCATCACCGGCGACCACATTCTCTACATCTATGGCAAGTACCTGAAAGAGCGGGGCAAGCTGCTGATGAACACCGTGGTCACCACAGTCATGTCCAACTTTGGCCTGTACAAGGCCTTTGACGAGCTGGGCATCGACTACGCCAAGACCCAGGTGGGAGACAAATATGTGTATGAATATATGATGCAGAACGGCTGCCGCCTGGGCGGCGAGCAAAGCGGCCACATCATTTTCTCCAAATACGCCTCCACCGGCGACGGCATTCTCACCAGTTTGAAGATTGCCGAAGTGATGAAGGCCAAAAAACAGACCTTAAGCCAGCTGTGGGAAGGCTTTACCGTGTATCCTCAGGTACTGAAGAACATCCGGGTGGACGACAAGGCCGCCGCTCAGGCTGATGCCGATGTCCAGGCGGCTGTGGCAAATATCGCCGCCAAACTGGGAGATTCCGGCCGCATTCTGGTGCGGGAATCCGGCACCGAGCCGGTGATCCGGGTCATGGTAGAAGCGGAAAGTCAAGCCCTCTGTGAAGAATATGTGGACGCTGTCATCGCCACGATCCGCCAGAAAAGCCACTGCGTCTCATAATCTACAAAAAACGGACATAGGATACCCGAAAATCTGAGTATCTTATGTCCGTTTTGTGGGATATGGGAGATTTTTGGGGAATCCCAGAAAATAATCTGCCGAAACATGGAAGTAGGTACACAGCGCTTTCAGATCATCCATCCCCGGCTCATAGGTGCCGTTTTCCAGATAGGATATTTTCCGCTGGGTCATGTGTACCGCCGCACCCAGTTCCGTTTGATTCAGCTCCCGCTGTTCCCGCAGAAGCCGCAGCTTTTCGCCAAAGGTCAAATCCATAGTATCACCGGAAACAGTCTAACATTGACCGAATCTTTCTGTTGCATTTTAGATATAAAACGTCTAAAATAAAAGAAAAAGGAGGAATGTATTATGTTTCCGAAACCCATGCCGATTTCCCATGTTCTGAACAGGATCGCAAACGCAAACGATCAGGAGGTTCAACAGATCCTGATGGCTCTGATCCATTGGCAGACACAGCACTACCCGGAGGACGAACTGGTGTTCTTCTCCCTCCCAAAGCATGATCTTCCCGCACGTTACCACAGCATTGACAGTATGGCACAGATGCTGAAAAAATATGTAGAGTGACCTTCCTGCCCATAACTATCCACTGTCAATTGTCAACTATCAACTTTTTTGTTGCACCTTTTCCCGTTTTATGGTAAGATAGCAGTAATTATACGCTGGAGGGAAAACATGGACGACGAGAAGCTGAAACAGCAGATCGGCGCAAATATCGCCGCCTACCGCAAGAATGCCGGGCTGACCCAGGCCGGGCTTGCGGAAAAACTGAATTATTCCGATAAGGCCGTCTCCAAATGGGAGCGGGGAGAGTCCGTGCCGGATGTGCTGACGCTGATGCTTCTGGCAGAGCAGTTCTCCGTCACCGTCAACGACCTGCTGGTGGACCCCAACGCCCTGCCCGGAAACCCCGGCACTTTGGAAAAGGCCATGACCCAGGTTTCCGAAAAAGCCCTGAAGCGGAAGGCCAACAAGAATGTGATTTTGGCCCTTTCTTCCACCCTGGTGTGGTTTGTGGCGTTGCTGGCCTTCGTGATTTTGTCCAGCTTTGATTTTCTGGAACCATACAGCTGCCTGCTGTTTTTCATCGCCATCCCTGCCAACGCCATTGTGCTGCTGAGCCTGCGCTCAGCCTGGCACGATTTCCGGTGGAACAAGGCACTGATCTCCATCATCGTCTGGGGCAGTCTGCTGAGCATTTACATGGTGCTGCTGGCGGCTTTCCAATACAATTTCTGGAAAATTTTCCTGCTGGGCATTCCGGGGCAGATTGCCATTTGCCTCTGGTTCCGGATGTTCCGCCCGGCCAAAAACGGGCAAAAGGAGACTTAAACTATGGACAAGAAAGAACTGCGCAGCCAGATCCGCACCCGGAAGCGGGCCATGACGGAAGAAGAGATCGTTACCCGCAGTGAAGCTTTGGGAAAGCTCTTTGCCCAAAGTGAAGCCTACCGGAAGGTCAAAACCATTTATGGCTATCTTCCTTACAATCAGGAAGTCCGCACGGTGCCCATGCTGGAGCAGGCTCTGAAAGACGGAAAGCGGGTAGCCGTGCCCAAGTGCTACGGCGAGGAAATGAAGTTTATTTACCTGGATGACCTGACCCAGGTAGCCCCCGGCTATGCCAACATCCCGGAGCCCATTGCCGACGGGCCTGTTGCCGACGATCCCACAGCCTTGGTGCTGATGCCCGGCCTGGCCTTTGATTCTCAGGGGCACCGCATCGGCTACGGCGGTGGCTTTTACGACAAGTTCCTGTCCGCTGAACCCAATCACCCCACATTGGCCCTGTGCTACGAATTCCAGATGCTCCCTCATCTGGAAACCGAAGAGCATGACATCCCCGTGGACACCGTCCTCTGGGCATAAAGGAGATACAAAGAACCTATGGCACAATTCCTCATCATTCTGTTGTTCGCTGCTGTTATTTTCGGCATTTGCTACCTTGTGGATAAAATTTTCGCCAAACTCTTCCGCAACAAGGCTCAGCACCGCAGTGGCAAGGCTGTCCGGGCCAATAAGCGTTACGGCACCTTCGGCGTGATCTTGTCCGTCATCGGCATTATGGCTATCTGCGTGGGCATTTCCGATGGTCCGGTGCTCCTGTGGGGCGGCGTCATCGTGCTGGGCATGGGTGTTTGCCTGGCGGTGTACTACTTAAGTTTCGGCATTTTCTATGACGGTGAAAGTCTGCTGCTGTGCCGCTTCGGCAAGGCTGACGAGACCCATTATTTTAAGGATATCGTAGGCCAGAAGCTCTATATGGTTCAGGGCGGCAATGTCATCATCGAGCTGCACATGGCCGACGGCAGTGCCGTCAGCGTTCAGTCCGCTTTTGACGGAGTGTATCCCTTTCTGGATACCGCCTTCGCCGCCTGGTGCCTGGCCACCGGCCGGGATCCCCAGGAATGTGATTTCCACGATCCTTCCCAGAGCCTCTGGTTCCCCACGGTGGAGGATGTGTAATGGCCCACATTCCCAGCGGCTCCACACTGGATATGGAGCTGGTGACCTTTTCTCAGGCCCTCTCTGCCGCCAACACCCCCTCGGCAGACTATGACATTCAAAAGTGGCTCTACGCCCCGAATTTCTATTCCGAGTACCGGTACATTCTGGGCACCCGGGGGGAGAATCCACTGATCTGCATTGGCATCAACCCCTCCACCGCTCGGCCGGACGCTCTGGACAACACTTTGAAAAGCGTGGAGCGCATCGCTCTGGGA
Source organism: uncultured Oscillospiraceae bacterium (assembly GCA_964468195.1). Classification (GTDB taxonomy): domain Bacteria; phylum Bacillota; class Clostridia; order Oscillospirales; family Oscillospiraceae; genus Faecousia. The sequence goes on from CAYXUI010000044.1 coordinate 11,088, forward strand.
AACGGATTCGACAGTTTTCTCATGTTCAACGTCTACGCCCAGCGGGCCACTTCTCCTGACGATATGGAAAAGGTCTGCAACCCCCAACTCCACCGGGAGAATATGGAAGCCTTCCAATATGTTCTGTCCATTTCCGACAAGCCCGCCATCTGGGCTGCCTGGGGTGCCATCATCGAAAAGCGAAAGTACCTGCCCCAATGCGTCCGGGATATGGTCGCCCTTGGGGAAAAGGCCGGCGCCAACTGGTACTGCGCCGGCGCCATCACCAAAAAAGGCCACCCCCACCACCCATTGTACCTGCGCAAGGACGAAAAGTTGAAGCCCTTCGACGTGGGGGCTTATTTGGATAGTCTATAACAAATTTGACCTGACGCACCGCATTTGGCGGTGCGTTTTGTTTTACGCCACTTGTTTCCCGGACAAGAATTTGCTATACTTTTAGAAAACAATATTTTTCAGGAGGTTTCCCATGGTTTCGACAGAATGTGAAAGCTGTTGGTATTATGATTATGATGAAGAATACGAGGAGTTCTACTGTATGATGGACTTGGACGAGGATGAAGTCTACCGCATCAGTGTCTCCCGGTCTCAGCACTGTCCTTTTTACCGGCAGGGCGATGATTATACATTGGCAAGGAGACAATAACATATGCCCATCCTGATCCCCATTTTGCTGTGCCTGCTGCTGGGGGGCTGCGCCTCCCCGACGGCACAGGTCCCGGAACCGACGCTCCCCCCTTCCCCCGCCCCGGATATTCTGGAATACGGCGGTTGCGAAGTGGAAGGTTATGTCACAGAATCCCTCCATGCCCTTTATCCCGTTGCGGAAGGGTATCTGCTGGTTTCCGGGGCGGAAGAACTGACTTTGACCCTGTGGAACAGTTCCCTGACTGTCACCGCCGAAGCAGAACCGGGGATCCCTTGGGATGCAGAGCAGTTCCGGCTCTGGGATACAGCAGCGGGGATCGCCTGCTACGCCCCCGGTCCAAAGCAAATTCTTTTTCGGAATGCCGATCTGACAGAAAGCCGCCGGGTGACCCTGCCCCAGAATCTGACCGCCCCGCCGGTGCTCAGCGGAGACGGCAATACCGTTTACTACACGATCCCCGGTTCCCTGTACCGCTGGGATCTGCGCAGCGGCATCCGCCAGCGGATCAAAGAGCTGGATACCGAAGCGGTAACCCTGGTAGCCCTTCACTGTCAGGATACTGTTCTCCAATATGTCACGCAGGACAAAACCTGCTTGATCCGCACCGAAGACGGCGTTCTGATCCGCAGCCAGTCCGGCGCCATGGAACTGACCACCCGTGGTGATGACTATTACGCCGTATTCCCCACCGGGCTGTGGAACACCATGGTCTTTGGTTCCGGGGACCACGCCACCGGTCTGTACCCCAGAGATCTTTCCGGGGATGGATATTTCCTGCCGGAAGCCGGGCTGGCCATTACCCAGTCCGGGGAACGGCTGGAAGTCTACGACCTGACCAGCGGCAACTACCGGGACTGCCTGACACTGGAATCCGGGCATAAACTCAACTCCCTGCACAGCGGCAAAAACAGCGAGGTGGTTTTGCTGCTCTCCACCGGAGAAGGTTCCCTGATTCTGTTCTGGCAGCCTGCTGCCGCTGAAACCGACATTTGTTATACAGAAACCTACTGTCCCGATGATACTCCGGATACCACCCAGTGGGCACTGTGCCAAAGCTACGCCCGGGAATTGGAGCAGCGGTACGGCATTGCCATCCGCATCGGCAAGGACGCCACCGCCCACGCTCCCTGGGATTATCGCTTTCAATCCGAGTTGCAAACCCCGGTGATTTTGCGGATGTTGACAGAGCTGAATGAATGCCTGTCTCAGTTTCCGGAGCCGATTTTACCCGATACCGCTGGGCAGTTTGATTCCCTGACCCTCTGCCTTGTCCGCTCTGTTTCCGGCTATGCCGGGGAAGCCAGTCTGAACGCCGCCACCGGCCTGCAATTTCTGGAGGGGAAAGATGCTTATATTGCCATCGCTGCCGGGGACTATGCCCCCCAATCGCTGTGCCATGAGCTGTTTCATGTGATGGAGACCCGGATCTTAAGCACCAGCAACGCCCTGGACGACTGGGAAAAGCACAATCCCTCCGGTTTTTCCTACTCCCTGGACTATGGCAGTACCGCCGACCGCAGTGTTTATCTCAGCGGTCAGCACCGGGCCTTTGTCGATCACTATTCCATGACCTACCCCAAAGAGGACCGGGCCAGGATTTTCGAGTACGCCATGCTCCCGGATCAGGCATCGGTCTTTTCGTCGGATATCATGCAGGAAAAACTGCAAGCCATCTGCACCGGCATCCGGGAGGCCTATGGGTTAGGAAAGTACGAAGGAGAACTCCTCTGGGAACAGTACCTGGATTGAACAAAACGTCAAGAATGCGCATGCCAAAAGGCATGCGCATTCTTGATTTCTTTGCGATTTTAATCTTCCGGAAACAACTGATCGTGACAGTACTTGATGATGGCTTTCCGGGTGACCAGGCCAATGAAGGCACCGTAATCATCCACCACCGGGACGAAATTCTGGTGGGAGGCCCGCTCAATGAGATCGTGCATGGAAGCGGTGACCCGTACCGGCAGGTTATCCTTCCGCCGGGAGATCTCCATGACCCGCCGGGCTTCCGCCTGGCGCATATCCATGTAGCACATATTCTTCATGGCCCACAGCAGGTCGCCTTCCGTCAACGTTCCCCGGTATTCCCCCCGCTTGTTTAAGATGGGAATGGCAGAATAGCCGGCGGCTTCCATTTTCTCCAGTGCCTGTCGTATGGTAAAGTCATCCTGTATGTATGCGCACATTGCCTTCGGTGTCAGGAAAAATAAGATATTGTTCATAGGGTACTCCTTTTCGGTGCGTAGCCAGAGGGAGATCGTCGTCTCCCCCTGCCGTCCTTATCATTATAGCACACCGGAATGGGAAAAGTATGAAATTTTTTCGTTATTTTCTCTACCCTCCGCCAAATCGTTTCCCGATTCTTTGTGTCATTTGCACAAAGGAGAGTTTACTCTCCGAAATGGAAGTCGGTGCAATCCAGAGTTGCGAAGTAATCGCTGGGCTTTTCTGCCCGGCGGATCAGCTTAAAGGAGCCGTCCTCCTTCAGCAGCACTTCTGCACTGCGGAGCTTGCCGTTGTAGTTATAGCCCATGGAGAAGCCGTGGGCGCCGGTATCGTGCATGCAGACGATATCGCCGATGTCGATCTCCGGTAAACTCCGCTCAATGGCGAATTTGTCGTTATTTTCGCACAGGCCGCCGGTGACATCATAAACATGGTCCAGAATGGCATCTTCCTTGCCCAGCACCGTAATATGATGGTAAGCGCCGTACATAGCCGGACGCATCAGGTCGGCAGCGCAGGCATCCAGACCCACATATTCCCGGTAGATGTGCTTCTGGTGAAGCACCGTGGCAATCAGGTGGCCGTAGGGTGCCAGCATAAACCGGCCCAGCTCGGTGAAGATGGCGATGTCGTCCAAGCCCTGAGGGGTCAGGATCTCTTCATACTTCTGGCGAACGCCCTCGCCGATGAGGGCGATGTTGCTGGCGGGCTGCTCCGGACGATAGTCCACGCCAACGCCGCCGGAGAGGTTAATGAAGGAGAAGTGGCAGCCGGTGGCATTGCGCAGCCGCACGGCCAGACGGAACAGCTGGCTGGCCAGTTCCGGATAATAGCCGTTGGCGGTGGTATTGGAAGCCAGGAAAGCGTGGATGCCGAAGTGTTTGGTGCCCAGCTTCATCAACCGGTTGATGGCACCGGCCATCTGGTCTTCCGTCATGCCGTACTTGGCATCCCGGGGCATATCCATAATGGTATTGCCCAGAGAGAAGGAGCCGCCGGGATTATACCGCAGGCACACCGTCTCCGGCACATTGCCGTCGCAGATCTTTTCCAGAAATTCCACATGGGTGGAGTCGTCCAGATTGATGTACACGCCCATTTCATAGGCCTTTCGCATATCCTTCTCCGGGGTGACGTTGGAGGAGAACATGACATCGTGGCCGGTCTGGCCGACGGCTTCCGCCATCAGCAGTTCGGTGTAGCTGGCGCAGTCACAGCCGCAGCCCTCTTCCTTCAGGATCTGCAAAATGTAGGGGTTGGGGGTGGCCTTCACGGCGAAGTATTCCCGGTAGCC
>CAYXUI010000045.1:0-15187 GCA_964468195.1 uncultured Oscillospiraceae bacterium
TTTGGTTGGCTATGCGGTTTGGGCAAGGCCGCCCGCATAGTAGCTCCAGAAGATGTGGTGGAGAAAATGGGCGATTATGTGAAAGGTATTGCGCAGATGTATTAACACATAGAAAGAGAGAGGAAGATGCTGCAACTTCCTCTCTCTTGTTCTATCTTATTGAAACTTATATCTTCTTATACCCCGTTCAATGGGCTGTAATGCTGATACCGTTTGCTCATATCATCATCGTTAATATCCAGATACGCCTGTTCTGTGACGGTCACGCTGCTATGTCCCAATAATTTACTCAGCGTATAAATGTCCATCCCGTTCATCAGACAGCGTTTTGCAAAATTGTTCCGCAGACAATGTGGGGTATAATCTGGATTTAGTCCCGCCCGCTCGATGTATTTGCGAAAATTGCTTTCAAAATTGCCAACACCGATGGAACCGCCGTGTTCTTTGACAGGGAACAGGTAGTCACTCTCCACATAACGGTCTTTGTATTGTAGCCAACGGCGCAGAGCTTTTTCCGTTTTTGGGGAGAAGAATACGGTTCGTTCCGCCCGCCCTTTGGTTTCTTCTGACCGCAGGTTAATACGCTTGCGGGAAAGCTCCAAGTCAGACACCAGAAGGGTGGAACACTCCCCCAACCGCATACCGGTATCGAGCATAAGAAGAACCATCATATAATCCCGGTGTTCCGAGAAATAGGAGCGGTCAAATCTTGCCAGAAGTCGGCGGAGTTCATCGTCAGATAGATATACCTTTGGTTGCCTGTTTGCCCGCAGTTGTCGCACACGCTTCATCGGATTTTTGCGGATAATATAGTTGCGTTCCAGATAGTTGAAGAACACCCGCAGATTGCGAATGTAGTTATTGATTGTAGCAGTGCTGACGGGTTTGCGGAAATCTCTCCGCCTCTCTGGGTAGTTTATTGCCTTTTGCTTATCATTGGCATAGAAGGTATATTTGCCACGCTCTTGGAGGTCAAAAATATATCTGCGTATTACATTCTCATTGACCTTATCCACAGTGCTGATACCCTGTTCTTCCTGACACCATTTCTCGAATAAACGCAGGGCTTGTTCGTAAGAAAGCATCGTTTTTTCTCTTAATTGGGTGCTACGGCAATAAAGCATAAATTCATTGGTTTGCCAGTCAAAATCCAAACAAATCGCCATAAAAATACTCCTGTTCATTGGTATGATTTCCACCCAATAAAGCAGGAGTATTTATAGGCACGATAAAGAATGTTGATAGGTTTCAGGGCTGTCCTCTATTGGGGGTTTTCAAACATTCATAGGGTTGCCCCTGTAAATGCAAAATCCCAAAACCCCTTGCGCCCCAATCAGAAATTGGTCACTTCCGCACTTTTCAGCTGGAGCTGCAATTTATCAGCGATTAAAGCGATAAATTCACTATTGGTGGGTTTTCCTTTGGTATTGCTCACCGTGTAGCCGAAGAAGCGTTGGAGGGTGTCCAGGTCCCCTCTGTCCCATGCCACTTCGATGGCGTGGCGGATGGCCCGCTCTACCCGGCTTGGAGTAGTCTGGAAGGTTTTGGCTACCTGGGGGTAGAGGACTTTGGTGATGGCGTTGATCACATCCATGTCGTTCACGGCAATGATGATGGCTTCCCGGAGGTACTGATAGCCTTTGATATGGGCGGGAACGCCGATCTCATGGATGATATTGGTGACCATGGATTCAATATTGTGCTTGTCTGGCCGCCGGGAATTGGCAAGGGACAGGCTCTCGCCCTGCCGGATCTCTTCTAACCGCTCCACCAGAGCGGTCATATCACAGGGTTTCAGCATCAGATACCGGACTCCCAGATTGGCAGCGGCGGTGGACACATAGCCGGTGACAAAGGCGGAAACTGCCAGCACCTGGGGCAGCTTGTCCATGGACGAAATGGCTTTCAGAACGCTGATGCCGTCCTTTTTGGCCAGCATCAGATCCAGCACCAGCAAATCGGGCTTTCTCTCTTCGATCATACGGATGGCACTTTCCCCATCGGCAGCAGTGCCTACTACCTGAAAGCCGTCGGCGAGCTGCAAAGCGGCGCTCAGCCCCGTGCAGAAATCTTCTGTGCCGTCGGCAATGAATACAGTTGTTGCGTGTTCCATACATTCCTCTCCTGTCATGTAAAAATTCTCCCCAGACACCGGGGGTGTTTCCCCGGGCGACATAGAAAGCATACCATGAAGTCGTTTGTTTTGCAAGAATTTTTGGAAACAATCGTTCGCCACTTTTCGGCAATAAGCAAATGCTTATGACGAATATTTAAATTTTTTGACGAATTTCGACGGATTTTCACCAATGGACACCAGAGGTTGACGAAGGCGGCTCTCTGGTGTAAAATAGCTTTACAAACTTATCTTTGCAACAAAGGAGATTTTAACCCTATGGATACACGCATTCACGCCCTGTGCGACTTTCTGAACGCATCCCACAGCCAGTATCATGCCATTGCCTGGCTGGAAAACCGTATGCTTCAGGCAGGTTACACCCGCCTGAAAGAGACCGACGCCTGGCATCTGGCCCCTGGGGGGAAATACTACCTCACCCGGGGTGGCACTGCCCTGGTGGCCTTCCGGATCCCGGAGGGGGAAGCAAAAAGTTTCCTGCTCAGTGCCAGCCACTCCGATCGGCCCTGCTTTAAGGTAAAGGAAAACTTCTCTCTGGAAGGCACCTATACCCGGATGGCCGTGGAGCGCTACGGCGGACAGATTTTCTCCACCTGGCTGGACCGCCCCTTGTCCATCGCCGGTCGGGTCACCGTGGAAACGGAAGATGGCGTTTCCACGAAGCTCATTGACATCGACCGGGATCTGCTGGTGATCCCCAATGTGGCCATCCACATGAACCGGCAGGTCAACGACGGCTACAAGTGGAATCCCGCTGTGGACATGCTGCCTCTGGTGGGCTCCAAAGAAGCCGCCGGAAAGCTGGAAAAAGCGCTGGAAGAAGCCGCCGGTGGAAAAATTCTGGGCCACGACCTGTACCTGTATCTGCGGCAGCAGGCTTCCGTCTGGGGCATTGACGAAGAATACATCTCTTCCGCTGCGCTGGACGATCTGGAATGTGCCTGGGGCTGTACCCAGGGCTTCCTGAATGCCGAAAAGAGCGAAGGCAGCGTGCCGGTGCTCTGCATCTTTGACAGCGAGGAAGTGGGTTCCGGTTCCGTCCAGGGTGCGGCCTCCCGGCTGTTGCCGGATACCCTGAGCCGGATGGCGGATGCCATGGCTTGGGATCTGAACCGGATGCTGGCCCAGTCCTTTATGGTCTCTGCCGACAATGCCCACGCCATCCACCCCAACCATCCGGAGTTCTCCGACGCCACCAACGCCCCGGTGATGGGCAAGGGTGTCGTGCTGAAGCACAACGCCAATCTGAGCTACTGCACCGATGGCGTTTCTGCCGGCATTTTCCGGAAGGTCTGTGCCAAGGCTGGTGCGCCTGTTCAGACCTATTACAACCGTGCTGACCTTCCTGGCGGCTCCACCCTGGGCCACATCTCTTTGGGCCATGTGAGCATCCCCACCGCCGACATCGGTCTGCCCCAGCTGGCTATGCACTCCAGCTTCGAGACCGCTGCTGTGGCGGATGCCATCGCTCTGGAAGAAGCCATGGCGTCCTACTACGCTTCTACGCTGGAAGCTACGGAAGACGGCTACCGGCTGTGCTGAATCCTTTTCTCCCCGGGTTTTTGCCCGGGGAGATTTTTCAGGCAGGAAAATCCCCTTTGTGTACTTGATTTGTGGGGATAATCCATGTATAATAAGATTTCAAGCGTAAGCAACCAAAAGTATTTGGAGGAAATAGTATGAAAAACAGTGAAAAGACACTGGATATGATCGTGACCCTGTGCAAGAACCGTGGTTACGTCTATCCCGGCTCCGAGATCTACGGCGGCCTGGCCAACTCCTGGGACTACGGCCCTCTGGGTGTGGAGTTCAAGAATAACGTCAAGAAGGCATGGCTGAAGAAGTTTGTTCAGGAATCCGACTATAACGTTGGTCTGGACGCCGCCATTATCATGAACCCCCAGACCTGGGTCACCACCGGTCACGTTGGTTCCTTCTCTGATCCTCTGGTGGACTGCAAAGGCTGCGGCTCCCGTCAGCGTGCTGACCAGCTGATCTCCGCTTCCGAAAGCGGCAAGGATGTTAATGTAGACGCCATGACCACCGACGAGATGAACGATTTCATCGCCGACCATGAAGATGTGGTCTGCCCCTCCTGCGGCAAGCACCACTTCACCGCCATCCGGAACTTCAACCTGATGTTCCAGACCAAGATCGGCGTTACCGAGGATTCCTCCTCCACCGCTTACCTGCGGCCTGAGACTGCTCAGGGTATCTTCGTCAACTTCGCCAACATCCAGCGCACCACCCGCAAGAAGCTGCCTTTCGGCGTCTGCCAGGTGGGCAAGGCTTTCCGTAACGAGATCACTCCCGGTAACTTCACCTTCCGTACCCGGGAATTCGAGCAGATGGAGTGCGAATTCTTCTGCCAGCCCGGCACCGATCTGGAGTGGTTTGCCTACTGGAAAGACTACTGCAAGAACTGGCTGACGAGCCTGGGTATCAAGGAAGATTCCCTGCGGCTGCGGGATCATGACCCTGCCGAGCTGGCCTTCTACTCCCGGGCTACCACCGATATCGAGTACCAGTTCCCCTTCGGCAACGGCTGGGGCGAACTGTGGGGCATTGCCGACCGTACCAACTACGACCTGGGCCGCCATCAGGAGGCCTCCGGCAAGAATCTGGAGTACTACGACCAGGAGAAGAACGAGCACTACATTCCCTACGTCATCGAGCCCTCTCTGGGCTGCGACCGTGTGGCTCTGGCTTTCCTGTGCGAAGCTTATGACGAAGAGCAGGTTGGCGTGGACAAGAAGGGCAACCCCGATATCCGCACCGTGCTGCACCTGCATCCGGCTCTGGCTCCCTTCAAGGCTGCTGTGCTGCCCCTTTCCAAGAAGCTGTCTCCCAAGGCTGAGGAGATCTATCATGAGCTGAAGAAGGACTTCATGGTGGACTTTGACGATGCCGGTTCCATCGGCAAGCGTTACCGCCGGGAAGACGAGATCGGCACCCCCCTGTGCATCACCGTGGACTTCCAGACCGTTGGCGACGAGACTACTGAAGCTGACAACTGCGTTACTGTCCGCGACCGTGACACCATGGAGCAGGTCCGGATCCCCATCAGTGAGCTGAAATCTTACATCGCCAAGAAGTGCGAATTCTGATAAAAACAAACATGTCCCCCGGTGGAATATTCCACCGGGGGACATTTGCGTATTGGTTTTATTCTGCCAGGAAGCTGCTTTGCCGCAGCAGGGCGGTTTCGCATTTTTGGCAGAGATAATGGGTCACAAACTGCTGCGCCAAAGTCTCCGGATCCCCGCAACGGGTGCAGGCGGGGGTGGAGGTGACCTTCTGTTCATAGATCCAAAAGCCGGCACCGGCGGGGCTGAGGGTGCTCCAGTCAAACAGATCCTCGGAAAAATGGGGCTTGAGCTTGATATAATTGAATACGTTGGAATCCCGGACCCGGACCCGGCCATCTTCGCTCATTTCCTCCAGCACCAGATAATGGCCCCCACGGGTCCAGTAGCCCTTGTGCTGGCAGCAGACCACCAGATGGCCCTGCTCCATGTACTCCCGGGCTTCCCGCCAGTCGTAGGTCTTTTTGATGAGATAGAACCCAAGCTCTGCCGGGGCATGTTCAAACAGGCTTCCGGCGGTGCCGGTCTGGGTGCTGTAAGCACCATACCGGGCGCACATTTCCGGTGGGGTATATTCTTCATCCGCCAGATAGGAGGCTGCCATAGCCAGAGAGGTAATGCCGCAGCCGTTGGTGGTGATTTTGTAATTGCCATACATGGTGGTTTGGTAATCCTGCTGTAAGTACAGCGGCACCTGAGGATACCGTTCGTGGGCGATATCCGGATAGAGCACATCGGTTAAGGCATAACCATGGTTTTCTTCCGGCAGCAGGATGTTTTCGTAATCCACCGTCATGGGATATTGCTCCCGGATGGATTCCAGAAGCTGCTGCTGTGCGGCGGCTTCTGTTGCCCGGTCCTCGCCTCTGCCGGAAAAGTAGACTACATGGCAGCCCTGATCCGTCAGCAGGACGGTGGCATCCCCGGGAACTCTGGCCTCGTCAAAGCACCAGCTTGCCAGAGGGGAATACAGATCTTCTTTGGTGCAGTTGCAGTACAGTCCGCCGTTGCAGGCGGAGCCTTCATCCTGAGACAGCTGACTGGCCAGCTGGGCAAAGGTGGATTCGGAACATCGCCGGTCTTTTTGCCAGTCCTCCAGGATCTTCCAGCCCCGGGTCTCACAATCGGTGAGGGTTTCCCCGTCCTCCGGCAAAAAGTAAATGTGCCGGAAGGTGACAGTTTGCGCGTCTTCTGCCGTTTCCACTTCCAGATTGTAGCTCAGTTGGGTGAAGTACATGTAAGAAAGGTTCCAATTTTGGGCAAAGTTGCGGACCTCTTCGCTCTCCAGAGACAGATCTTCCTCCAGTTGGTCCAGCCAGGCCTGATGGAGGGTGTTGGGCTGGTAGTAGGTCTCACAACCGTAGAGAAACGCCGTGGCAGGCTTGCCCTCCATGTAGGTCTCATAATACCCTTCATGGGGCTGGTAGGCTTCTTCCAGCGGCAGGGGGGTATCCCCCCGGTGGTTCAGCAGAGCCTGGGTGGTATGCCAGCGGGTGAGAGTCTGCTTCAGAAAGTACTGCTGCCAGCTGGCGCATTCTGCATCCACCGGGCAGAGCTGCTGATCCAGAGGAAGGACCATGTCCGGGGCGGTATCCGGATGATCCAGGGCGTACTGATTCGCTTCTGCCCAGTACCAGACAGCCAGTTCGCCGCAGGTCAGTTTTGCGGTTCCTACCCGGGCGGCCACGGCGCCGGTCTCCGGTGTGCCGGTGAAGCTTCCCTTGCTTGTCACGGTATGCGGTTCGCCATCTGCCGGGACGGTGGTCGGGGGCGTGGTTTCCGTCTCCGGGGCGCTGACCGGCAACGCCTGAGAACCACAGCCGGTTAACATCAGCAAGCACAGAATAAGGGCGCACAGGCGCTTCATGGGGATCATCCTCTTTCGGTTTACATAATTATAAAAAGTTTACCATAATATTCCACACTTTGCAAGCCTCCTTTGGCGGAAATGGAAGAAAAATTTTTCCGGATTTCCCGGGATCTTCTGGGGGAAGTGGGGAGGCTGCAGCCACCGCCTAAAAATGTTGACCCGGTGCCGTAAAAATGCTATCATAATAAAATCCTTGCGTCCTTCGTTCCGGGATGCAAAAACGGTTTGTTACAAAAGATAAGGAGACTTTATGGTAAGAGAACTGGTTCACGATCCGTTTCTTCTGTCCCGTCCCTCTGCTCTTGCAGGAGCAGAGGATGCTGATGTTGCCCGGGACCTTCTGGACACCCTGAACGCGCACCGGGATACCTGTGTGGGTATGGCCGCCAACATGATCGGCGTGACCAAGCGTATCATCGTCTTTGACTGGGAGGGCAAAGCTACTCTGATGTGGAATCCGGAGATCCTGAAGGCTTCGGACCCCTACGAGACGGAGGAAGGGTGCCTTTCCCTGCTGGGTGGCCCCCGGAAGACGAAACGCTATCAGAAGATCAAGGTGCGCTACCAAAACGCAGCCCAACAACCCCGCATCCAGACCTTCACCGGCTGGACGGCCCAGATCATCCAGCACGAGATCGACCACTGCAACGGTATCCTGATTTGAAGGATCCCCCCCGTTTTCCCAATGGGGAGGCTGGGGGTTTTCAAATGGAGAAATGTGTGGTATAATGCAAAAAAATTCTCTGGAGGTTTCCCCCTTATGAAAGGACGTTACGAAGCACAAAAGCAGAAAAAGCCACTCTGGAAGATCCTGCTGCTTGTTATTCTGCTGGTATTGGTGGCCGTGATCATCGGCGTTGTGGTGTTGTATCACAGCGTGGTGGGCAAGGTCAATCAGGTGCAGGTGGGGCAGATTGTCTACACCACCGCACCCACAGAGGAAGCATCGGATACACAGCCGGTCACAGCCGCCACGGAAGCGGATACCGAACCCACGGAAGCCCCCACAGAGGCCCACGTCAAATCCAGCGCCGATTACATCAACTTCCTGGTTGTCGGACAGGCGGCCCGGGAAGGGGAAAGTGAGCGATTCGCCGACAGCGCCATCGTGGTCACCGTGAACACCTATGAGAAGACCCTGACCCTGACCTCTCTGCTCCGGGATTCCTTCGTGAAAATGCCGGACTACAAGGGTCACACCGGCGGCCGGATCAAGCTGACCACCATTTACCATCTGGGTTCCCTCTATGGCGACGGCATCGCCGGTTCCATGGAACTGATGAATCAGACTTTGTATGATAACTTCGGTATCGAGATCGACCACAATATCGAAATTGACTTTGACGCGTTCATCCAGGCCATCGATATGCTGGGACCCATTTACATTGAGCTGACAGAAGCGGAAGCAGATTATCTCAACGCCGATGATTTCTGGGTCTACTACGATGTGGAACCCGGCTGGACCTATCTCGATGGCATGGGTGCCCTGAGCTTCGCCCGGATGCGGAAAGCTGCCGGCGACAACGAAAGCGACATTATCCGCACCAGCCGCCAGCGGCGGCTCATTGAAGCCATTATCGAGCAGCTCCGGGGCAAGAGCGTCTCTGATCTGATGGCCATTGCCAACGAGGTACTTCCCCTGATCTCCACCAGCATGAGCACCGCCCAGATCACTGAGAGCCTTCTGACCCTCCTGCCCATGCTCTCCGAGCTGGAGATCCAGTCCGGCGGCACCTGCCCGGCAGAATCCAAGGGCGACATGGTGGATATCTACGGAGATGGCATGTATCACAGTGTTCTGCGTTTCGACGTGGCGGAAACCAAGAAAGCCATGCGGGCCATTACTGAAGGCGAAGAATAAATAACTTACCGACCGGGATCTGCCGCTGGCAGGTCCCGATTCGCTTGACATTCGATTCCCAAACGGGGATAATAGGCATGATACAGAAAATGGGGGGAATATCCCTTGACTCAAAAACAGAAATTCCTGCTTTCCCTTCTGAGCCTGATCCTGGGACTGACCATCCTGGCAGGCTTGCTCTGGTGTGGGGAAAACTATTGTCTGGTGGACTTCCACCTCTATTCCCGGCAGGCGGAAACTCTGGATCTGCGGGGGCAGGAGGTGACGGCGGCACATGTGGAAGAATTGCAGAAAAAGCTGCCCCAATGTGAAATCCTGTGGGAGGTACCCTTTCAGGACGGTACTCTGTCCAGTGACACGGCGGATTTGACGATCACGTCCCTTTCGGAAGAAGACATTGTTCAGCTGGACTACCTGACCAACTTGCAGACCGTGGAAGCTGATGGCTGCCGGGATTACGCTGCCCTTCTGGCGCTGGAACAGCGGCGGCCGGAGGTGATGGTTTCCTACCGGATCCACATAGGAGACGATATCTTTGACCGGGATGCAGCGCGCATCCAAATCTTTTGTGTCACTTCTGAAGCATCGGCGGCGCTGGACTGTTTCCGGAACTTGAACCAGGTGACTTGTACCGGCGGGGAAGAAGCCGCCCTGCTGACGCTACAAAGCCGGTGCCGGGAAAAGAATATTTCCTTTTCCGTTATGATCTGCGGTCAGGAGCTGACGGAAGCGGTAACTACTTTGGAATTGGAGGGCATCACGGAAGGGGAAATCTCTCTGCTGTCCTGCCTGCCCAATCTGGCCCGGCTTCATCTGATCCTGCCCCAGACCAGTCCGGAATCGATGGGGAAGCTGGCGCAGTTGAATCCCCAAATCACCATCACCTGGGAGCAGGAGGTATTCGGAAAGCGGAACCTGTCCACGGACACAGAGCTGGATTGGGACGGCGGCACCCTCACCGAACTTTCCCGGCTGGAAGAAGTACTGGCATGGTTTCCCAATGCAGAAACCGTATTTTTGGGCCTTACCGACTTTGACAACGAAGTTTTGGCCCAATGGCGGGAAGATCACCGGCAGGAATACAAACTGGTGTGGACGGTGACCTGCGGCGAGAAGCTCACCGTCCGGACGGATGCAACTTCCTTCATGCCGGTGAAGCACAACGTCTACTATTTTAATGACGAGGAAGCCTACAATCTGCGCTACTGCGAGGATATGGTCTGCATCGACATTGGCCACATGTCCATCCACAACATTGATTTTGTGGAATATATGCCCAACCTGACCTATCTGGTTCTGGCCCACACCCAGCTGCAAGCTATCGAGCCCATCCGCTCCTGCAAAAATCTGAAATTCCTGGAGCTGGACTGGAGCCCCATCCAGGACCTGTCCCCGCTGGCGGACTGCACCGCACTGGAAGATCTGAATCTGGGCAATACCTTCGCCGACTTTACCCCCATCGAAAGCATGACCTGGCTGAAAAATCTCTGGGTCATCCACTGCAAAAGCGGCACTGCCTATCGCCTCAGTCAAGCTCTGCCGGATACCAAGGTTCAGGGTGCCGGTGATGCCACTGTGGCCAGCGGCTGGCGGGATCTGCCCAACTATTACGCCATGCGGGATGAACTGGGCATGTATTACATGAGCTGGTAACATTTTTTCGCACCGGGGATTTTCCCTTGACTTATGGAGTCGTTTTTTGCATAATAGATAAAGGAAAAATTTGATAAATCAGGGAGGATTTCCCATGCCCAATACTACCCAAAAGCCCATCGGCATGCTGGTACTGGTGACCGTTCTGGCCGTTATTTTGATGGCGCTGGTGATTTTGGCACTGAATTTCCATTTGGTGGATTTTCAGCTCTACGCCAGAAACAGCACCCAGCTGGATCTGACGGAAAAGACCATCACCACCCAGCACTATGACAAGCTCCGCACCGTCCTGCCGGACTGCGACATTCACTGGAACGTGCCCTTCCAGAAGGGCACGCTGGACAGCGATACCACGGAGATCACTGTCACTTCTCTCAGTGATGAAGATGTGGAAACCCTGGCTTATCTGCCAAAGCTGAACACCGTCCATGCGGAGAGTTGCCAGGATTATGCCCAACTGCTGGCGCTGTGTCAGCGTTTCCCGGAGGTTCAGGTGGCGTATTCTTTCACCTTCTCTGGAACAAGTTATGACCCGGATACCACCACCATTTTCGCCACTTCCGCCACGGAGGAAGAGATCCTTTCTCTGCAATATCTGCCCAATTTGGAAACTGTGGTTGCCTGCGGCAATGATGCCCAGACGGATTTTTCCCAACTGCGGAACTACTGCCTGAATGCCGGGCTGGAATTTTATGTTCAGGCTGGTGGCCAGCTCATCTCCTGTGATGCCACGGATCTGACGGTGGAAGGCATTGCGGAAAACGAAGTGTATCTTCTGCAATATCTGAACGACTGGCAAAAGCTCCATCTGCTGAAGCCGGAAGCTTCCGCCCAGACTGTTTTGGCCATGCGGGAGCAGTATCCCGAAGCGGAGATCACCTGGGAAGTGGAGATCGCCGGGGAGCGGTATGATGATACCACCATGGAAGTGGATCTCTCCACCACCGTGCTGGAAGATCTGGCTCCTGTGGAAACCGCCATGGCCTATCTTCCGGAAGCAGAAACCCTGATTCTGGGGCTGTGCGGCATCGACAATCCGGACTGGGGCAACAGCAAGATGGACGATCTGGCCCAGTGCCCCATCGAAAACGAGGACGTGGCCGCCTTCCGGGACCGGGTGCAGGAGCAGTACAAAGTAGTCTGGACCGTCCGCTTGGGACCCCACATCGCTCTGCGAACCGATGCAGATAACTTCATGCCCAACCACTTCGGCGTAGGCCGGCTGCCGGATGACTACGCTTACAACCTGCGCTATTGCATTGATATGGTGTGTCTGGACCTTGGCCACATGACCCTGTCTCAGATCGATTTTGTGGAATACATGCCCAAGCTGAAATATCTGATCCTGGCCTGGACCAATGTGCAGTACATCGAGCCTATCCGCTCCTGCAAAAACCTGATCTTCCTGGAGCTGGACAACAGCGCCATCCGGGATCTTGCCCCCCTGGTGGACTGCACCGCACTGGAAGATCTGAACATCGGCAATGCCTGGCCGGATACCTCCGCCCTGCTGGAAATGCCCTGGCTGAAAAACGTGTACATGATCTTCGGCAGCAGAAGCGACGCCTGGAAAATCTCCCAGGCTCTGCCGGATACCCGGGTGGTCACCTCCGGCAATGCCACCGTGGGTGGCGGCTGGCGCAGAATGCAGAATTACTATGATATGCGGGATATGCTCCATGCGCCGTATATGAATTGACAGATTTTGCAGGGGACGGGAAACCCGTCCCCTACGAAGATGGTGTGTCGGATTGCGTACCACAACTTAGACTATGTAACGAACCGGGGGGGCCAGTGGCATAACGATCACCACCGGCCTTTCCCTCTCGTAATCGTCGGCGGGCACTGCCTGCTGCAAAACATAAGAATTTCTTAAGGTGTCCATCCCTTGACACTGTCCACTGTACGAATTATAATAAAGAAAAATGGAGGGATAGAATATGCCAAAAAAAGCACTGTTTACCATTACCGTTGTGGTGCTTGTTATCGCCTTTGCGGTCAGCGCCTTTATGGTTGGCTCTTACCTGGTCGATGGTAAGAAGTCCGAAGACCGTTATGCGGAGCTGGCCGATCAGGTAGCTGCCGCCACCACTGCCGCTCCCGAGACCACGGAAGCCACGGAAGAGACCACCGTTCCCACGGAAACCACCGAAGCCACGGAACCGGGCATGATCCCCGGATATGAAGAGATCTACAACCAGAATAACGATACCGTCGGCTGGCTGAAGATCGAGGGCACCAAGATCAATTACCCCGTCATGCAGACCCCTGATGATCCCAACTACTACCTCTACAAGGACTTCGACAAGAAGGATTCCGTCCGGGGTTCGCTGTATGCCTGGAGCGAGGCCAATGTCAACGAGCCCAGTGACAACATTACCATCTTTGGCCACAACATGGCTGACGGCAGCATGTTCAACGCTTTGGGTGCTTACACCAGCAAGACTGCCTGGGAGAACAACAGCCTGATCTTTTTTGATACCCTGAACGAATATCATACTTACAAGATCTTCGCCGTATTCAAGACCAGCGCCGATTTGAATCAGGGCTTCAGCTACCACAAGTTTGTGGATGCCAGCAATGAAGCATCTTTCAACGAATTTGTTTCCACCTGCAAGAATCTTGCCTTTTACGATACCGGCATCACCCCGGTTTACGGTGACAAGCTGATCTGCCTGTCCACCTGCGAGTACACCCTGAACAATGGTCGGCTGGTGGTTGCCGCTGTGCGCATTACCTGATAAGACAGAAAATCCCTCTGCTTTCCCAAAAAGCAGAGGGATTTTGTATTCAATTGCCTGCGTCCATTTTCGATTCCAGCACCAGATTTTCCCCGGTGATGGGGTGAATCAATGTCAGGCGTTTGGCGCAGAGCATCTGATAGGGCAGGGCCATTTCCAAGGAAAGTGCCTGAGATGCGTCACTGCCGTACTGGGGATCCCCCAAGATTGGGTGGCCCACATGGGCACAGTGGACCCGAAGCTGGTGGGTCCGGCCGGTGACCGGCTCCAGAGCCAGTTTGCAGATTGGTTCGTCCCGCTCCAAAACCCGCCAGTTCGTCCGGGAGGGTTTGCCGTTTTCTCCCACAAACCGCAGAAGGCTGGGCAGAGGACGGCGGTCAATGGGGGCATCGATGGTGCCGCTGTCACCGGCCAGCCAGCCGAAGGTCAGGGCATGGTAGGTTTTTTGGACTTTTGTCTGCTGAAGCAGGGTGTGGGCATAGGCATTTTTGGTAAGAAGCACGATACCGAAGGTATCCCGATCCAACCGGGTCAGGGGATGGAAAGCAGACTTCTGGCCGGTTTTTTGGTAGTAACCGTAGACGAAATTTGCCAGAGTTCCGCTGTTTTTCGCCCGGGAAGGGTGGATCAGCATCTCGGCAGGCTTGTCCACCGCCAGCAGATAGTCATCCTCGTAAAGAATGGCCAATGCTCCATCCTCTGCCGGATATTCCGGGGCTTCCTCATCCAGCACTACCGTGATTACATCCCCGAGGCTTACCAGGTAATTGGTTCGCTGGGGCACACCATTGACCTGAATGGCATCGCCCCATTTTAACTTGTTCATCAGGGAGGAAGACAGCTTCATCTCCCCCAAAAGAAAGGACGACAACCGCCCGGAACGGGTAGCGATGTGGATCAGGTTCATGGGAAAGCTCCTTTTGTTTCTAGTTTATTCACAAGTCTGTGCTACGATGGTCAAAAATACACAGGAGGTGTCTTTGTGCGCAAGATTTCCCGAAAATGGATTCTGTTTGCTGTGATTCTGGTTCTGACGTTGCTCATTGGCAACTTCTTCCGGAAGCCCGCCATTGAGTCATTTTCCTCCGACATCTACACCCGGGAGGACTACGATGCTGCCGTGAAGGTTGTAAGACAGCAATATAACAGCCTTACCAGTCCCACTTTGCTGAAAATCGGCTATTCTGGTGACGAATGGACACGATCCCAGCAAGAATACATCCTCCATTTTGGCGATTACACTGAAGGTATCGTCCTGTACTCTGACTTTTACATACCCAAATACTTCCGCAACAGTTGGGAAGCGGGAGAAACTTACCGCAACTGGCAATGGTATCTCGCCAGAAAAGACGGTGGGGATTGGATCGTGGTCACCAGTGGATACGGCTGAGCCGGTATCAGCGGGACGGGAAACCCGTCCCCTACAAAACTGCTAACGATACTATCAAAAAGTCCCTGCTGAAAATTTCAGCAGGGACTTTCTTTGGAAACTCAATTACAGAGCAGCCTTAGCCTTCTCAACGACGGCAGCGAAAGCTGCGGGCTCGTTGATCGCCATCTCAGACAGGCTCTTGCGGTTCAGCTCGATGCCGGCCTTCTTGATGCCGTTCATGAAGGTGGAGTAGTTCATGCCGTAGGGAGCGACGGAAGCGCTGATACGGGTGATCCACAGGCGGCGGTAATCACGCTTCTTCAGCTTGCGGCCCTTGAAAGCGTAGTTGCCGGACTTCATGACCTGCTGCTTGGCCATCTTGAAGTGCTTGGACTTGGAACCCCAGTAGCCCTTAGCCAGCTTCAGGGTAGCGTTTCTTCTCTTGCGCGTCATCATTGCGCCTTTAACTC
>CAYXUI010000046.1:0-15164 GCA_964468195.1 uncultured Oscillospiraceae bacterium
CGGATCATGGCCTCCCGGCTGCCGTAGACCTCCTGTGCCAGTACCCGGCACAGTTCCGTCTTTCCAACCCCCGTGGGGCCGGTGAACAGCAGGCAGGAAATGGGCCGGTCAGGATCCCGAATGCCGCTGTAGCCCCGGCGAACCGCTTCCGCCACCGCCGATACCGCCGCCGGCTGCCCCACCACCTGAGATGACAGGAGCCCTTCCAGCTCCAGCAATCGCTCCCGCTGTCCGGCAGTCAGGCGCCCCACCGGGATCCCCGTCCGTGCGGAGACGATCTGGGCAATGTCACCGGCGGTGACGTTTTTCCCCCGGCGGCCTCCTTCTGCCGGTGTACTGAGGCTCTGCATTTTGTCCCGGAGTTCCGCCGCCTTTTCAAACCGCCGTTCCCGGACGGCACCCTGCAATTCCTGTTCCAGCTCCTTCCGGGCCGCACTGGACTTGCCCCCATGCATCTCTTCCAGCCGGACCCGGGCGGCGGCTTCGTCCAGCAGGTCAATGGCTTTGTCCGGCAAATACAGATCCGGCAAGTACCGGACAGATAACCGCACCGCTTCTTTCAGCGCATCCTCTGTGATCCGCAGATGGTGGTGCCGCTCCAAGCCCGGTTTCAGGGCTTTCAAAATGGCCAGAGCCGTTTCTTCCCCGGGCTCTTCCACCGCCACGGGACGAAACCGCCGTTCCAGTGCGGCATCCTTTTCAATATATTTCCGGTATTCTTCCCGGGTGGTAGCCCCCAGCATTTGCAGCTCTCCCCGGCCCAGGGCTGGTTTGAAAATATTGGCCGCATCAATGGCCCCCTCCGCTGCACCGGCTCCCACGATGGTGTGCATTTCATCCACAAAGAGAATCACGTCCCCGTTCCGGCGAATCTCCGCCAGCACATCCCGGAGCCGTTCTTCAAATTCGCCACGGTATTTGGTGCCTGCCACAAGGCTCGCCATATTCAGGCTCACCAGTCGTTTCTCTTTCAACTGGGGCGGAACATTCCCCATGGCCATCCGCTGGGCAAGGCCCTCGGCAATGGCCGTCTTTCCCACTCCGGGTTCCCCTACCAATGCGGGATTATTCTTGTTCTTCCGGCACAGAATGCCGATGACGGTATCGATCTCCTTTTCCCGCCCGATCACCGGATCCATGGTTGCCGCCTTGGCAATCAGATCCTCACTGAATTGTTCCAACAGTCTCGTTGCGACCGCCTCCTTCTTTCCTTTCACCCGGATTCCCTGCTGCCAGCGCAGGTAATCCACCGTATCCGTAAACAGCGCATCAGCGCTGACACCATTCAGGCGCAGCATCTCCCCCGCTGCCGAGGACTGCCGCCGGGCCATGGCCAGAAGCAGATGATGGGGCTCCACCTCCCGAACCCCCTGCTGCTTTGCCTCCCGGGCCGCCAGGCAGAGGATCTGCTGTGCCTCCTCCGTCAGTCCCTGGGGCAGTGGCAGATCCGGGGTCCCGGCACCGTAGAGCAGTTGCGCCATGGCCTCCGACAGTTCCGGATCCATCCCCAACTGCCGCAGCACATGCCCCATCCCGCCCGGTTCTTGAGCCATGGTCAGCAGAAAATGTACCGAGCCCACATAGCTGTGGCCCAGGGTTCGTGCTTTTTGGGCAGAGCGCTGAATCAGCTCCGCCGTTGCAATATGGTAGCGCATAGTCTCCCTCCATAGTTAGCCAAAGGTAACCAAAATTGTATCCCTTTTCCGGGAAATCATTGCCAACCAGGGAATAAAATATTCCCGAAAATTTTAAAAAAGGAATTGCAATTTCAAAAATCCATGCTACAATGAAGGTACGTTAAACATAACGTAATCCCATCAAGAAAACTATGGAGGTAAATAACATGGCATACGTTATCACTGATTCTTGTGTCGCTTGCGGTTCCTGCGCTGAGCAGTGCCCCGTTGAGGCTATTTCCGAGGGCGAAGGCAAGTACGTCATCGACGCCGATGTCTGCGTTTCCTGCGGTTCCTGCGCCGATCAGTGCCCCGCTGAAGCTATCGAGGAAGGCTAATTCTTCACTATACGCTTCTTTGACCCGTGCCTTCCGCACGGGTCAATTTTTTATTTCCCCGGAAGCCCCACTCTTGCACCGGTTCTGGTTTTATTGTATAATGTAGGTTAATTAACAATGGGACTCAAGCGTTGAGATGCAATGTCATCCCGACCAAGGCGAAGCCGCGCGGAGGGATCTACGCACTGAATATCTCTTATGCAGTGGGTAAGTGCCAAGATCCCTCGCCTCGCTGTCGCTCCCTCGGGATGACAGGTTTGTGCGGAACCTATCGTTTTTCGCATTTATAATTTGTAATTCTTAATTTATAATTAATAAGGAGGGTCGCCTTGGAATATCTTCCCAATGGCTATACATTGGAATTATCCCCGGGGAGTTTCCCCCTGAGCACCGATTCCATGGTCTTATCTCACTTCGTCCGGCTTAGGAAACAGGAAACCGTTCTGGATCTGGGCTCCGGATGCGGCACCCTGGGGCTGCTGCTGTGCACCCGGCGGGAGGACTGCGCCGTTACCGGCATTGAGCTGACGGAAACAGCCCATGAAACGGCACTGCAAAACATCCACCGCAACAACCTTACCTCCCGTATGCACAGTATATGCGGTGACCTGCGGCAGGTATCCGAAGGATTTTTCCCGGGGCAGTTTTCCTGCTGCATTTCTAATCCTCCCTATTTTTCCGGTGGCCCTGCTTCTCAGGCCACACCTCTTGCCCGGCGGGAGGACTGCTGCACCCCGGAGGAACTGTTCCGGGCCGCTGCCCGGGCCGTGAAATTCGGTGGGGACTTTTATCTGGTCCACAAGCCGGAACGGCTGGCGGATCTCATCGCCACCGCAGGCCGGTTCCAGTGGGAAGCCAAGCGGCTGTTGCTGCTGCGCCATCGGGAAGGCGGCCCCATTACCCTGATTTTTCTCCAGTTCCGCAAAGGCGGCAAGCCGGGGCTGACCATTGAAGAAGCCGCCCTCCACAGTCCCACCGGGGAACCCACCCCTTTTTACAAAACCGTTTACCATCAGATCTGACTGATTATATTATAAGGAGAGTCACCATGCCTGGAATGCTTTATCTCGTCCCCACCCCCATCGGCAATTTGGGGGACATTTCCATCCGTTGCCGGGAAACTCTGGAGCAGGCGGACTTCATCGCCGCAGAGGATACCCGGGTATCCCTGAAACTGCTGAACCATCTTGGCATTAAGAAAAGCCTTGTCAGCTACTACGAGCACAACAAGGCTTTCAAAGGCGATAAAATCGTGGAGCGGATCCTGGCCGGGGAGACCTGTGCACTGGTTTCCGACGCCGGCAGCCCCGCCATCTCCGACCCTGGGGAAGATCTGGTGAAGCAGTGCGCCGCCGCCGGGATCACTGTCTGTGCCATTCCCGGTCCCTGCGCCGCCATTACGGCGCTGAGCATTTCCGGTCAGGCCACCGGACGATTCTGCTTTGAAGGCTTCCTGTCCACCGCCAAAAAGAGCCGGAAAGAGCATCTGGACAGCCTGAAAAAAGAGCAGCGCACCATGATCTTCTACGAAGCCCCCCACAAGCTTCTGTCCACCCTGGAAGACCTGCGGGACACCTTCGGGGAAGACCGTTCCATCAGCCTTTGCCGGGAACTGACCAAACTCCACGAAGAAGTGTTCCGCACCACCCTGGGAGAAGCTGTGGCCCATTATAGCGAAACACCCCCCAAGGGGGAATTCGTGCTCATCGTGGCCGGCGCCCCTGCGGAAGAAAAGGAAGTGGCCTCCGAGACCGATGCTGCCGCCCGGGTGGCGCAGCTCATCGCCGAAGGTCTGAGCCGGAAGGATGCCGTAAAGCAGACCGCCAAAGAGCTGGATCTTCCCAAAAACGTGGTGTATGGCATTGCCCTGAAGGAATACTGATGTTTTCTCACCCCTCCCTTATCTGCCAAAGGAATCACCCCCGGATGCGGCGGCATCCGGGGGGTGATTGGTTAATATTCGGCGATCTTTTTTGCGCAGGCCTGACAGATATTTTTTCGTCGATAGGTCATCAGGCTCCGGGAGGAACCGCAGAACAGGCAGGCTGGTTCAAATTTTTGCAGGACGATCCGGTCATTTTCCATATAAATTTCCAGTTCGTCCCGCTCCGAAATGTCCAGCGTACGGCGCAGCTCAATCGGCAGCACGATCCTCCCAAGCTCATCGACTTTCCGGATGATTCCCGTAGACTTCATAGCAGCCAACTCCCTCTCATTCAGTATTCCGTTGATTTATTTTATAATTATAACGTTAACTGTTTCATATGTCAAATACTTCTTTTTCAAATCGTCGCATTTTGTGGAAAGTATCCATGCATTTTCCTTTTTTCCTTGCATATCGTACAAGGGAAAGGTGTGTGGGAATATGGTAATGAGTTGGATCTGGACGGGATTTTTGCTGCTGAGCATACTTTGTGCCGCCCTTACGGAGCAGGGTTCTGCCCTGGCCGCCGCCACATTAACCGGCGCTCAGGCCGGTGTAACGCTGGCTGTTTCCCTGGCCGGAAGTCTGTGCCTGTGGTCCGGTGTGGGGAAGCTGATGGAAGTGGTGGGTATAACCCGGAAGCTCTCCCGGCTTCTTCAGCCCCTGCTGCACCGGCTGTTTCCCTCCACCCGCCGGGATCCGGAACTGGCCGGGGCCCTCAGTGGCAATCTCTGTGCCAATGTTCTGGGGCTGGGCAACGCCGCCACCCCTCTGGGCATTCAGGCCGCAAGGCGGCTGAAACGGGGCGATACCGCCACGGACGAGCTGTGCCGGCTGGTGGTGCTGAACACCGCATCCATCCAGCTGATCCCTGCCAATGTGGCAGCCATCCGGGCCACACTGGGCTGCGGAACGCCCTTCGACATTCTCCCGGCGGTGTGGGTCACCAGTCTCTGCTCTGCCGGACTGGGGCTGACCGCCGCTTTTCTGTTGGGAAAGGCGGGCAAATGACGGATTACCTCATCCCCCTTCTTCTGCTGTCCTGCGCCCTGATGGGACTGCGCAAGAGGGAAAACATTTATGACATTCTCCTGACCGGCTGCAGCGAGGGGCTGCATTTGCTGAAAAATATCCTGCCCAGCCTGATTTTGCTGTTAACGGCCGTCCATATGCTCCGGGCCTCCGGAGCCGCGGAACTGCTCAGTCAATGGCTGTCTCCGGTGTTTTCCTTCTTCGGCATCCCGCCGGAGACGGCACTTTTGGTCCTGGTGCGCCCTATCAGTGGCAGTGCCGCACTGGCGGTGGGGGCAGAGCTCATGGCCCAATACGGCGTGGACTCCCCCATTGGCCGCACCGCCGCCGTAATGCTGGGTTCCACGGAAACCACCTTCTATACCATCAGCGTTTACTTCGGTGCCGCCGGGATCCAAAAGACCCGCTATACCCTCCCGGCCGCTCTGTTTTCAGATTTTGTGGGATTTTTTATGGCAAGTATCACGGTCAAACTGTTTTTCTAGCTTTACAGAATGGCGTAATCTGTGTTATGATGTAGGATAGGATTATATAGCACAGAGGTTATGCAGATGAATTACATTGTTATGGATATGGAATGGAATCAGCCCTGGCCCGGCTCCCCTTCTTCCAAGAAGGTTCTGCCTGTCCAGATCCGGGGGGAGATCATTCAGATCGGTGCGGTCCGGGTCACGGAGGATCAGGTGGTGGCCGATGAATTTCAGGTCATGATCCGCCCCAAATATTACCGGCACTTAAACCGCCGGGTCAGCAAGCTCACCGGCATCAAGGAAGCCCGGCTCCGGGAGGAAGGCATTCCCTTCCCGGAAGCCATCGAGCAGTTCCGGCAGTGGTGCGGCAAGGACATCGTGTTCCTGACCTGGGGCTTTGACGACATTGGCATCCTTCGGGAGAATTTGCTTTTGTTCGGGCTGGAAACCGGTTTTACCGACCGGTGGTACAATGCCCAGATGATCTTCAACGCCCAGACCGACGGCTCCACTTCTCAGAAGGCATTGAAGACCGCCATGGAGATCTTCAACATCGAGCCTTCCCGGCCTGCTCACGATGCGCTTGGGGATGCCTATCACACCGCCCTGATCTGCGCCCGGCTGGATCTGAAAAAGGGTGCCACAGAGTATGACGAAGCTCTGAAAAGCCATGAAAACGGCTTCCATGGTGCGGAACTTCCCGGCTGTATCGCCCGGAAGGTCTTCTACGATTATCCCGACAAGCGGGCCGCCCTCAGTGCCATGGCCGGGGAGGAAAATATCTGTCCCCTCTGCGGCAGCCGGATGTTGGGTTCCCGCTGGTTTGCCCAGCCGGGGCACCGGTATATGGATCTGGCCACCTGCCCGGTGGACGGCAAATTCCTGATCCGGGTGCGGCTTTCCCAGCAGGAGGACGGCACCTTCCGGGTCAGCCGCCTGACTTATGAAGCCACTTCCGAAGCCGCGGAAGCCTACGCCCGCCGGGCGGAAAAAGCCGACCCGGAGGAATCCACCAACCGCCCCCGCCGCCGCAGACGCAGACGAACTGCTGCCAAGCCCAGCGGACCTGCCGGGGAATGATCTCTTCAACCAAAACGACCGGGCGTGCCTTGCACGCCCGGTTTTCCCTTTCCCGATGACGGTATAGGCGGAACAGCATCTCCATTCTGCGGGGTGCTACCGCAGTCCATTTCAGTATGATATCATTTTATTCTTGACGTTATCATAATTCCCATGCTATGATACAGCCATCCTAAGAAAGAAAAAGGAGTTGCACACTATAAAAAAGTTTGTCACCCTCGTTCTGGCCCTGACGCTGGCACTGAGCCTCACCGGCTGCAAGATCAGCGACTACAAAGCAGCGGTGTCTGCCATGGAGGAAGGCCGTTATACAGAAGCCGCCGCCACTCTGGAAACGCTGGCCGACTACAAAGACAGTGCCAGGCTGCTGCAGGCATGCCGCTACGCTCTGGCCGAACAGACTTTTGACGCCAGGAAATTTGCGGATGCCAAGACCGCCTTTCAGGCACTGGGCAACTATAGAGACAGCGCAAACTATATCAAAAAGTGCGACTACAATCTGGCGCTGAACGCCTACGAAAACGAAGAATATCAGCAGGCGCTGGAAATTTTCCAAACCTTAAATGGTTACAGTGATTCCGACCACTATATCACCCAGTGTGAATCCGCCATTCTCTATGCCAATCTGGAAGGGCAGTGGGAAAGCGATGTACTGGATCTGACTCCTTACGTGCTGACGCTCCTTGCGGAAGCAGACGAGGAACTGGCAGATCTGCTGGCCGAACGGGGCTCTCTGGCGGGAATGACCATCTCCATCACCTTCGGAGAAGCTGGTTTCTGCACCCAGAGCGGAAGTTATGAGAATCTGGATAATCTGATGGAAACTTTGGAGGATATCCTGCGGGCTTACTCTCTTGCTGAGATCGAGGCCGTTTTGGCCGAAGATAATTATACCCCTGAGGATCTGTACGACGAGCTGGGCACCGATGATCTGGACGAGATCTATCTGCAGCTCTTTGGCTACAGCATCGAGGACCTGATGGATGCCTATGCACTGGATGAAATATTGGATTCCATGATGGAAAGCCTGACCATGGACTCCACCTATGTCATCAAGGATGGCGATATCTACTGCAACAGTGATGTGTTCCACTACGATGCAGAAACCGACACCCTGACCACGGACGCCGACGAAACCAGCGCCGAAATTCTGGGCTTTGACTCTATTACTATGCACCGGAAATAAAGTTATATGTAAAAAATCCGTTCCCACCCGGGAACGGATTTTCTATACTTATCCCTTCATTGCCCGCTTTCTGGCAATGTTGATAGGGCCTTCCTGCATGTTGTTGATCCAGGCAAGGCTCTTGCCGGCACCGTAGGCGGTGCAGGAGTCCGGGTCGTCTGCCAGGATGCAGGCGATGCCGGTGCGCTCCATCAGCAGCAGATCCATACCCCACAGCTGGCCACAGCCGCCGGTGATGGTAATGCCGTTTTCGGAGATATCGGACACCAGTTCCGGGCTGGTCTGCTCCAGCACGGCCAGAACTTCGTCGGCGATCTGCCGGGCGGGGCGGCGGAGAACTTCGTAAACTTCCGTGGAGGTCAGGGTGACCATCTTGGGCATACCGGTCTTGAAGTCACGGCCCTTGACGTTCATGCTGCGCTCTTCGTCCCGGGGATAGACCTGACCAATCTGAATTTTGATATTTTCCGCCGTGACCTGTCCAATGACCACACCATGCTGACGGCGGACATACCGGGCGATCATTTCATCGAAATAGTTACCGGCGATCTTCAAAGAAGAAGAAACCGCCACGCCGTTCATGCTCAGAACGGCGATATCCGTGGTACCGCCGCCGATGTCCACCACCAGATGGCCGTTGGCACCCCGGATATCCAGTCCGGCACCCAATCCGGCTGCCAGAGGTTCTTCGATGAGGAATACACGTCGGGCACCGGCTTCAATGGCGGCGTTGATGACGCTGCGCTCCTCCACTTCGGACACGCCGGAGGGAACGGAGATGACCACACGGGGCTTGGGAGTGAACAGCCCCGCCTTGGTGGCGGTCTTGAACATTTCCTGCAACATCCGGACGGTCATTTCGTGGTCAGACACGATTCCGTCCTTCAGGGGGTGCATGGCAACCACGTTGCCGGGGGTACGGCCCAGCATATTCCGGGCGGCAGCACCTACCTGCAAAATTTTTCCGGTGTTCCGGTCCACAGCCACGATGGAAGGTTCCCGGACAACCAGGCCCTTGCCATCGGCATAGATCAGAACATTGGAGGTACCCAGGTCCACACCCAGGTCATTACTAAACATAGAAAACAGAGACATAGCTACACCTTTACTTTCGTGCCGCTGCCAGAGCGGCGCAATGAACTTCCTTCGCCCCGGCCGTTTTCAGCATTCTGGCGCATTCTCCGGCGGTGGAACCTGTAGTCAGGATATCATCCAGCAGCAGGATCCGCTTTCCGCAGACCGTCTCCGGATGCAACACCCGGTAAGCGCCCAGAACGTTGGCCCGGCGGACAGCATCCTCCCGGATGCCGGATTGGGGGCGGTTATGACGAATTTTCCCCAGAGTCGGAACCACGGGAATTTCCAGTTCCTTCCCTGTGTAACGTGCCAGCAGCTGTACCTGATCGTAGCCCCGGATAAGCTTTCGCAGCGGGCTCACCGGCACCCAGGTCAGCAAATCATACCCCTTCAGTTCTTCTTCCCGGAGTTTTTCTGCCAGAACACGGCCGTAGGCCGGGGCATAAAAGCTGGCATGATGGAATTTATAACGCAGGATACTTTTTCTTACGTTCCCTTCATAGTACCAGACGGCAGCGAAACTGTCAAGAAATTGCAGCTTCTTTTTCCGGTTCGGATACTCAGAACCGGTATTTTTGCAGCCCCGGCACAGATCCCGTTCGTTCTTTTTCAGAATTTGACGACATAAAATGCACTTGGGCGGGAACAGCCAGTTCCAGAATTTTGCCCACAGACTCATTCTGCCTTCCCCTCCAGCCGCAGTTTCAGGCCGGAATAGCGGCGGTTTTTCTTGGCATTTTCCACCATCACCGCCACAGTCTCTTCCCGACCCACGATGATGAGCAGTTCCCTTGCCCGGGTGATGGCGGTATAGAGGATGCTCCGGCTGAGTAAGTACGGCGAGCCGTTCCAGGCCGTTAAAATCACCGCCCGGTATTCACTGCCCTGGCTCTTGTGCACCGTCATGGCGTAGGCCGGTTCCAGCTCGTTGAGCTGGGTAAAATCATAGTCCGCCACCCGGTCATCAAAGCAGATGCTTATAGTCTCCGCCCCGGTATCGATGGACTGGATGATGCCCACGTCTCCGTTAAAGATGCCCGCCCCCACTTCGCTGCCGTCGGTGCGCTTCCAGAGGATGTCATAATTGTTCCGGATCTGCATGACCCGGTCTCCCTCCCGGAAAATATAGTCCCCGAAGGTGCGCTCTTTTTTCTCAGGAGCAGGAGGATTCAGGGCAGCCTGCAACATCTTGTTCAGGCTGACGGTGCCTACGCCACCTTTCCGGGTGGGAGAAAGCACTTGAATTTGTTCCGCCGGAATGCCCATATTTTTCGGCAATCGGGTGGTACACAGATCCCGGATCAATTGCGCCACGCTCTCCTCATTCTGGCGGCGCATAAAGAAAAAGTCGCTTTTCACATTTTTCAGTTCCGGCATTTCTCCCCGGTTGACCCGGTGGGCGTTCATAACGATGAGGCTTTCCTGGGCCTGCCGGAAAATTTCCGTCAATCGCACCGTGGGCAGTTTGCCGCTGCGGAGCATATCACTGAAGGGAAATCCCGGCCCCACAGGGGGCAACTGGTCGGGGTCCCCCACCAGAATCAGCCGTTTCCCTCTGGGTACCGCCTGCAACAGGCTGTGGAGCAGCTGGATATCCACCATGGACATTTCGTCCACGATCACCGCATCGCATTTTAAGGGGGTATCTTCATCCCGGACAAAGAACATCTTCCCCGTTGCCGGGTCGATGTTGGCTTCCAGAAGCCGGTGGATGGTGGAAGCATCTTCCCCGGTGACCTCCGTCATCCGTTTGGCCGCCCGGCCGGTGGGAGCCGCCACCAGACATTTCAGCTGCATCCGTCCCAGGAGCTCCAGGATACCATTTAATATGGTAGTCTTGCCGGTGCCGGGGCCGCCGGTGATCAGCAGCAAGCCGGAGGTCGCCGCCTCCCGGATGGCCTGCTCCTGTTCGGAAGAATAGGAAATACCGCTGTCCTTTGCGATATCCCGGATCAGTTTGTTCAGGTTCCGGGGTTCCGGGAAGGTGTTTCCAGCGAAATCCAAAAGCGCCTGGGTGCAGTAGGTTTCTGCTTCATATAGCTGGGGAAGGTACACAACGGCGATCCCCGCCAGCTGCTGCCACACCAGGCGTTCGGCCTCCAGCAGCCGCTCCAGCCCCTGCTTGACTGCATCCGGATCCACATTCAGCAGCTGGGCCGTGGCGGGAATCAGCTTCTGCTCCGGCAGGAAGCTGTGGCCGCCCTGCAAATTGTAGTTCAGTTCAAAAATAATTCCCGCTTCGATGCGCCGGGGATCATCCCCCGCCACCCCCAGCTCAATGGCAAAGCGGTCCACCGCTCCGAAGGGGGCTTCCAGCCCCTCATCCATCAATAAATAAGGATCATCATACAGCAGCTCAATGGTGCTGTCGCCGTAGAGTTTATAGGTTTTCACCGCCAGTTCTGCCGGAAGGTGGTGCAGGGCAAAGAACTCCATCATCTGCCGCATCCCCACCTGAAGCTTGAACTCTTCCCCGATGGTTCTGGCCTTTTCCCGGGAAATTCCCGGTACCTCTGCCAGCCGCTCCGGTTCCCGCTCCATAACCGCCAGGGTATCCGCGCCAAAGTGATCCACGATCCGGGCTGCCATCCGGGGGCCGATGCCCTTGATGACCCGGCTGGACAGATAGTTCAAAATCTCCATAGCCGTCTGGGGCAGCAGCCGCTCCAGAAACTCCGCTTCAAACTGCTTGCCGTAGCTGGAGTGGGTGCTCCACCGACCGGTGACCATGAGCCGCTCCCCCACCGCAGGCAGCGGGATGGTGCCCACCACCGTGACACTCTCTCCGCCGCCTATGTTCAGCCGCAGCACAGCATATCCATTTTCATAATTCTGATAGACCACGGCACTGATAGCACCCTGTACGATCTCCATTTCCTGTTCTGTCAAGTTCTTCTCTCCCGTTGTCCTGTTCGGTTTGGCGTTTGCCGGAATGTGGCTAAGAACATTTACCGCATCCACAGTTTCCCTCACCGGTGTTCCAGTTTCTTTGTTTTCTATTTTACTATATTTTCGCTGAAATGAAAAGCCCTTTTCCAGAATCTTTTCCGGATAAAAGTGCAAAAATGCAGAAACTGCAGAACCGTTGCCGACTGGCAGATTCGACAAATCCCCGGTAAAAAATTGTTAACAATGTCAGCCTTGCAAGATGCCGGAATCTGGGGTATAATATGTTGGAATTCGTAGGGAGTTTTCCCACATCTCAATCGATTGCGTCCACCGGGAGGAAACATGAAAATACTCAGCCTTCTGATGTGGGTAGGCCAGTTTGGCCTTTCCGTTTTGTTCCCCACCGTCTTCTTTCTGCTCCTTGGCGTCTGGCTTCAGGGCAGGTTCGCCCTGGGGGCATGGGTCGTCATCCTCTGCGGCGTTCTGGGTCTGCTGACCAGCATCAGCACCGCCCGCTCCTGCCTGCGCTCCATGCGCAAGGCTGCAGAGGAACTCAGCGGTCAGCGGGAAACGCCCATCAGTTTTAACGATCACAGCTAATCTTTCGCAAAGGAACATCAACATGAAATTACAAAGCGCATCCCGTAAGGAAATCGCCCGCATCAGCATCGGCACCGGTGTGTGTGACCTGATTATGGTCGCCGGACTGTTCCTGCTGAGTCTTGTGGGTGTCGGTACATTTGATCCGTTGCGGATCCTGCTGGGCGCAGTCTGCGGCAGTATCGTGGCCATCGTAAACTTCACCATTTTGTGTCTGACGGTGCAGTCTGCCGTGGATATGGAAAATCAGCGGAAGATGAAGGCCCGGTTCCAGCTGAGCTACAACATTCGCCTGGCCCTTCAGGCATTGTGGGTGGTGGCCTGTTTTCTGATCCCCCAGATCCATTTTGTGGCCGGTGCCGCTCCGGTGCTGTTTCCCAATGTGGTGATTTTCTATCTGCAAAGTAAAAACAAGCTGGTATCCCCCAGTGAGACTCCTGCCGCTCCCCTGCCGGATGACGAAGAGGAGCCGGAAGACCACCTGGGCAGCTTTGAAGTGTAAACACGTTCCATCAAATTATGAGGTGATTAAACTATGGCTGTAGAAATCAATGGTGCGCGGATCCTTGCCACATTTGAAAATGTCCCCATCTTCGGTACGGTGCAGATCACGCAGACTCTGGCCGCAGCCTGGCTGGTGATGATCATCATCTCCTGCCTGTGCATCTGGCTGGGTTCCGGGCTGAAGGTCACCGGTATCTCCCGGAAACAGGCCGTGGCAGAAATGGCCTATACCTCCATCGTGAATTTTGTCCGGGGCAATATGGGCCCGGATTTTGACCAGTACATCCCCCTGGTCGCCACCATTTTCGTAACTTCCATTTTCTCCAATCTCATCAGTCTGCTGGGCATCTGGAGCCCCACGGCAGACCTGATGACGGAGCTTGCCTGGGGTCTGGTGGTGTTTGTCATCATCACCTATCACAAGATCAAGTCTTCCGGTCTGGCGGGCTACCTGAAGGGCTTCCTGGATCCCCTGTTCATCCTGCTGCCCATCAACATCATGTCCGAGTGCTTCACTCCCGTGTCCATGGCCTGCCGTCACTTTGGTAACATCCTCTCCGGCACCGTCATCAGTGCCCTGATCTACGCCGCCCTGACCGCTGCCAACAACGCGCTGTTCGCTGCACTGGGTGCCAACCTGTACACCGGTATCGTGCTGACCATCGTCGGTGTTGCCCTGTTCTTTATCGCAAAGAAGAAGGACAAGAAGGCTTTCAGGATCATCGGCATCATCGCCGCCATTCTGGGCGTTCTTGCCATCCTCACCCGTCTGGGCGTGGACTATCCCTGGCTCACCATCGGCATTCCCGCCCTGCCCAGCTTGTATTTCGACTGGTTCGGCGGCTGCATCCAGGCATTCATCTTCTGCACCCTGACCACCCTCTTCATCAAACAGGCTGCCGGTGACTAAGGAAAGCTCCTTACATCGAGCCGATGGAACGCTTTTCCAACCGGCAAACAGCCATTTGAATAAACAAGTCAACTATTTTTAGGAGGAAACATTTATGGATTATCAGATTTTGGCAAAAGGCATCGCTCTGGCCGGTTGCGCCATTGGTGCAGGTTTGGCTCTGATCGCTGGTATCGGCCCTGGTATCGGTGAAGGTAACTGTGCCGCCCGTGCCTGTGAGATCATCGGCCGCAACCCCGAGTGCAAGGGTGACGTCACCAGCACCATGATTCTGGGTATCGCCCTGTCCGAGACCACCGGTATTTACGGCTTCGTTACCGGCCTGCTGTTGATCTTCGTTGCTCCCGGTATGTTCATGAACTACCTGGCCTAAGCTCCGGCAAGGAATACTGTTTATTTATAAGCCGGAAGGAGGCAATCAAATGGATCTTTACCAGTCCCTTGTGACGGTAAACCCTGTAATACTCATCGCGCAGATCTGTAATCTGTTTCTCCAGCTGCTCGTTGTCAAGATCTTCTTCCTGGATAAGATCAAGGCCATTCTGGATCAGCGCCGGGAAGCTGCGGACAGACAGATCACCGACGCCGAGAACGCCAAGGCAGAAGCCCTGGCCATCAAGGATACCTACGAAAAGAACATGGCCCAGGCCAAGGCCAAGGCAGATGACATTCTTCTGAGCGCCCAGCGCACTGCCAATTCCCGCAGTGAGGAGATCATCTCCCAGGCTCAGTCCGCCGCTGCCCAGATCAAGAGCAAGGCATCCTCCGACATCGAGATGGAAAAGAAAAAAGCCATCAACGATGCCAAAAACGAAATTTCCGGTCTGGCTATGGCCATTGCCGGCAAGGTCGTGGAGCGGGAGCTGAACGAAGACGACCAGTCTGCCCTCATCGACCGTTTCATCGACGAATTGGGTGACGGCGTATGACAGAGGTCGGAAATGTTTACGGCGAATCGCTGTACGAGCTGGCAAAGGAAGAAAACCTGACCCACCTCATCGGGGAGCAGGCTGCTGTACTGCAGCAGAGCTTCCGGCAGGAACCGGATTTTATCCGCCTGCTGTCCTCCCCCAACCTGACCAAAGCGGAGCGTTGCCAGATCCTGGACGACAGCTTCCGTGGCTCCGTGCATCCGTATCTTCTGAATTTCCTGAAGATTCTGACGGAGAAGGGCTATATGCGCCACTTCTCCAGCTGCTGTGATGCCTTTCAGGAGCGCTACGATCAGGACAATGGCATTCTGCGTGTGAACGCCGTCACCGCCGTGGCTCTGACCCCGGAGCAGACGGACAAGCTCACCCAGAAGCTTACCGGGATCACAGGCAAGAAAATTGCCCTGCGCAACCGGATCAACCCCGCAGTCTTGGGCGGCGTTCGCCTGGACTATGACGGTCAGCGCCTGGATGCCACCGTGTCCCACCGTTTGGACGCCATCCGGGATCTGCTGAATAAAACCGTACTCTGACGAGAAAGCAGGG
>CAYXUI010000047.1:0-14876 GCA_964468195.1 uncultured Oscillospiraceae bacterium
GGTGTTCTTGGGCAGCATGCCCTTGACAGCCAGCTCCATGGCGTAGTCGGAGCGGTTGGCCATCATGTCGCGGGCCTTGGTCTCCTTCAGGCCGCCGATCCAGCCGGAAACGCGGTAGTACTTCTTCTGATCCAGCTTCTTACCGGTCAGAATAGCCTTATCGGTGTTGATGACGATCACGAAATCGCCGCAGTCAACGTTAGGGGTGAAGTCAGCCTTGTGCTTGCCACGCAGCAGGTTAGCGGCGATGACAGCGGTACGGCCCAGGGGCTTGCCGGCAGCGTCGATAACATACCACTTGCGCTCCAGGGTCTCCTTCTTCAGCAGAGTAGTGGACATTATGGTTTCCTCCAATTGGATAAAATATTTTGACTTTTTCAGGCGCATGAAGTACAATGTCTTCAAAACGCTAGATTTTTATACCATATTAAAAATCAAATGTCAACACCAAATTTGCGAAATTTTATGAAATCCAAAGTAATCTCTCGAATTCTTTAAAATGCTCGCAAATGCTCGTGAATTCTAACATCCTATTTTTGTAACTTTTGGGAGGAAATCGAACCTATGCAGAAGCTGATGGGCCTTGTCCGCCGGTGTGTGGACGATTATCATATGATCGAGGAAGGAGATAAAATTGCCGTTGGTGTGTCCGGGGGCAAGGATTCCCTTGCGCTGCTGGTGCTGCTGGCAGGACTGCGGGAGTATTTCAACAAACCCTTTGAACTGGAAGCCATTACCATTGATATGGGGCTGGGGATGGACTACAGCGGCGTGGAGGAACTGTGCAGGCAGTGGAAGGTTCCCTACCATATTGTAAAGACAGAAATCGCCCCCATTATCTTCGACCATCGCAAGGAGAAGAATCCCTGCTCCATGTGCGCCAAAATGCGCCGGGGTGCTCTGAATCAGGCTATTCTGGATCGGGGCTTTAATAAGCTGGCGCTGGGTCACCACTATGACGATGCGGTGGAGACCTTCGTGATGAATCTGCTGTTTGAAGGCCGTATTGGTTGCTTCCAGCCGGTGACCAATCTGGACAGAACCGGTATTGTCCAAATCCGTCCTATGCTCTACATCCACGAAAAGACTGTGGACAATTTCGCCATTCGGCAGAATCTTCCCGTCATCGAAAACCGCTGCCCTGTGGATAAAGTCACCAAGCGGGCAGAGGTGAAGGAACTGATCTATAACATGAGTCAAACCTATCCGGATTTGAAGGAGCGAATTTTCGGTGCCATGCAGCGGTATCCGCTGGCAGAGTGGGAACCTCAGGGTCGGTACAAGCGGCCGAAGGAACAGGAGTAAGAAATGAAAAAGCTGGGAAAAGGATTATTAAAACTGGCAGTGGAGATCCTGCTTGCGACTGTGGTGTTGATGTGCATCAGTATTTCGGTGGAAGGTATGTTCCTGCTGGGGCTGCCGAAGGAGGAGAATATCCGGAAAGTGGAAATCTCCTATCCGGCGGTGACGGCGGAAACGAAGGTTTTGTTCGGGGAAGAAGATATCGAACGGTGCCTGAGTCTGACAGGCTTTTTCAAATACAAAGTGTTTACCCGGGCGGAAGATGTAGGTACTCCCACGATTACTATGACCTTCTGGCTGGAAGATGATACCACCGTGACCGTGGCTGCCAATGAGACCACGTTGTGGTGGAAAGACAAAACCTACGTCCTGAAGCACCCAAAAACCTTTCTCAACCTGACGGAGGGTATCTACTTTTTGCAGGAAATTCAGGCAACGCAGGCACAATAAGGCCATGTTACTTTGCGTTGCTTGCCTTTGGGGAAACTCTGCGCTACAGTGGGAGCATCCCAAAAAGGAGGAAAAACCTATGTTACAAGACAATATCAAAACCATCCGAAAGAACAGAGGGCTGACCCAGGAAGAACTGGCCATCCGGCTGAGTGTGGTGCGGCAGACCGTATCCAAGTGGGAGAAGGGCTTGTCCGTCCCCGATGCGGATATGCTCCAGCGCATGGCCGAGGTCCTGGAAGTTCCCGTCAGTGAGCTTCTGGGGGAGGAACAGAAAATGGAAGAAAACCGCAATGAAATCGCCGAACAGCTGTCCCGGATTAATGAGCAGTTGGCTATCAAAAACCGCCGTGCCAAGCGGCTGTGGACGGTGGTGGGGGCCGTGCTGGGGCTGGCTCTGCTGACCATGGCCATTACTCTGGTGCTGAATTTCGCCAATCCCAACAATACCACGGTCATGACTTTCAGTGAAGCGGTGGAAGTGCTGGAAAATGCGGACGGGACATATATGACTGTTACCAAGCTGCCGTGAATAACACTGTGGTACTGTGTGAATTTGAAAACCATATGATTTTTGGCAGCCTGTCATCCCGAGCATAGCGTAAGCGATTCTCAAGTGGTATGATTGCCGGTGGCAATCATACCATAATCGTTGCGTGAGCGAGTCGAGGGATCTTGGCACTTACTCACTGCATAAGAGGTGGTTCGTGCGTAGATCCCTCCACGCGGCTTCGCCTTGGTCGGGATGACATGCGGAGTGACTTTCATGATAATTTAATTTCCCTATTGCCGAATGAAACGTGCTTCATTCGGCAATACTTTTGCCATAGGAAAGTTTTCCAAAGGAGGAAAGAACCATGGTAAAAGGCGTTTCCCGGCAGGTTATTGTGGTGCAGACACCGGAACCGAAACTTTTTGAACAGGCCATCTTTATTTTGAAGGAGAATGCAGAAGGCATCACGGATGAAGCATTGCTGAAAGAAGCCCAGACGGCCATCCGGGGCTATAACCGTCCGGCAGGGAGAAAGCGGCATTTGTACCTCTACGGCGCAGTCTGGGCCTCCGGCGGGGCATTGGTGACGGGACTGATCTGGCTTTTGAGCAGCATCCTGTGACTTGCGCATTGGGGAAAAATGTGATAGAATACACCTACTTTTATAAGGTGGATTCTATTTATGTATATTGGAAATATTGAAATAAACAATCCTCTGTTCCTGGCACCCATGGCCGGGGTGACGGACTGGGCCTTCCGAACCATCTGCGCCCGACTGGGTGCCGGGGTGACGGTGACGGAAATGGTGTCCTCCCGGGCACTGGTGTATCAGGATCAGAAAAGTGTCAAACTCCTGCGGAAAAATGAGGGAAGTATCTGCGGTGCCCAGATCTTCGGCAACGACCCGGCTATCATGGCAGAGGCTGCTCGGCGGGCGTTAGAAATTTCCGGCTGTGATTTTCTGGATATCAACATGGGCTGCCCTATGCCGAAAATCGCCAATTCCGGCGACGGCAGCGGCCTGATGCGGACACCGGAACTGGCGGGGGAGATCGTAAAGGCTGTGGTGAAAGCCGTGGATGCCCCGGTGACGGTGAAATGCCGCCTTGGCTGGGATAAGGGTAGCATCAATGTGCTGGACTTTACCAAGCGGATGGAGGACAGCGGCGCCGCCATGGTGGCTGTCCATGGCCGCACCCGGAGCATGCTCTACACCGGCACGGCGGACTGGGACTATATCCACAAGGTCAAGGAGCAGCTGACCATTCCCGTCATTGCCAACGGCGACATTACCGACGGGGATTCTGCCCTGCGGTGCCTGAAACGCACCGGGGCCGATGGCCTGATGATTGGCCGCAGCGTCTTCGGCGATCCCTGGATCTTCCAGGAAGTTCAGGCAGCCTTGAAGGGGGAAACCTACGCCGGTCGTCCCATTCTGAAAGACCGCATTGCCGTGGCTGTGGAGCAGTTTCAGCTGTCGGAGCAGGATCACGGAGAGCACATTGCCTGCCTGGAAGCCCGGAAGCATTTTGCCTGGTATCTGCGGGGTGTTGCCCACAGCAGCTACTATAAAAATCAGATCACATCCCTGAACACCATGGAGGATATCTACCGGGTGGCCAAAGATGTGGTTCGTGACCTGAAATAATTTCCAAGTTTAATTTTAAAACCGCTTCATATCCTAACCCAACGAGGTGAGGATATGAAGCGGTTTTTGTGTATGCTTTTGGTATTGTGCCCCATTCTGGCAGTCCCGGCGGAAGGGAAGACCATCCGCTGGGTGGATTTTTCTGTGCCCTATGAATCCCTGGAATACGCCATGGAGCGGGACATTGCCACTTTTGAGGAAGAAAAGCACCTTTCCTGGATCGATATTCTGGCGATCGCTGCCTGCCGTTCAGGGGGGGAATGTGACTTGGTTTCCACAAAACAGGCGGCAAAGGATCTGACAACCGACCGATCCCCGGAGGAAATTCTGGGGACGCTTTTTGAATATTTCGATTATTATCACACCGCCTACACCGCCGTGCTGGGAGGACTGCTGGGTAGCTTCGCCATCGAAAAGGACGGTAATTGGATCCCAAGCTATGGCCTGAAAGCCTTTTCTCCCATAGCGGCCGGGTATGGTTACGGAGATTGCGATGACTTTGGGGCATCCCGTTTCTTTGGCTTTAAGCGCAAGCACTTGGGGCATGACATGATGGGCTCTTTGGGAACGCCAATCGTGGCAGTGGAAGGGGGCGTGGTGGAGGCAATGGGCTGGAACCGCTACGGCGGCTGGCGGGTGGGCATCCGCTCCTTTGATTCCAAACGGTACTATTATTACGCCCACTTGCAGAAGGACAGACCCTTTGCGGAAGGCCTGGCAGAAGGGGACATCGTTCAGGCAGGAGACCTCATTGGCTATATGGGCCGGACGGGATATTCCGACACCGAAAATGTAAACAATATTGAAGTGGTGCATCTGCACTTTGGCATCCAGCTGGTCTTTGACGAAAGTCAGAAGGAATGCAACAGTGAAATCTGGATCGATCCTTACAACATTGTCCGGCTTCTGGCGAAGCACCGAAGCAGCATTCAAAATGGGAAACGGCTGTATCCCTACCGGGATCTGGATGTGTCGGCGTTTCCTTCTTCCTCTGACGGATGAAGGCGGGGAGAAAGAAGTTCGGCATAAGCGGTCAGGGCATCGGACAGCAGATCTTCCGGGCTGCTGCCGGCAATATGGGCAGAAGCCCCAGCATAAAAGCGGTAAATATCTCCCGGCAAGGTTACTTTGACCAAAACATCCATGTCCATCCCTCCTGCAGTCATTATAGCCCGAATATGGGCAATTGTCAAGATACAGGCAATGGTTTAGGCTAATCTCATGGAAAGGGGAGAAGGCCATGATCGTCTATGACCGCCTGTGGGAAACTATGCGAAAAAAAGGTATCAGCCAGTACAAACTCATTAAGGAGCACGGCTTCAGCACCGGCCAGCTGGATCGGATTCGCAAGGGGGAGAATATCAATCTTTATACCCTGGATACCCTGTGCAGCATTCTGGACTGCCGGGTGGAGGATATTATTGAGTATAAGAAAAACGCACTGTGAGATGTCACAGTGCGTTTTTCGACGAAAAAAGAGAGTAGCTTTTGCTACTCTCTTTTCCTATGGGCGAGGCGGGACTTGAACCCGCACGTCCGCAGTGAACACTAGAACCTGAATCTAGCGAGTCTACCAATTCCACCACTCGCCCATATTTTGCTTGCCGTCTCTCAACGACTTGCTTATAATAGCACAGGTTCCTTTATTTGTCAACAACTTTTTTGAAATTTCAAAAAATATCTTTCCGGAGAATGTGGCGGACGCTGCCGTACATCGGCAGGGTCTTCTGGATGGCATAGCCCTGGGCCAGGGCATTTTGCAGGCTGTAGATATTGTCGGGGTGAATGGTGCACAGCAAGTGCTTTTCTCCGGAACCGGATAGCTCCGCTTCCGCCGCCTGCAACAGCCGGCGCTGCAAATGCTGACCCCGGTAGTCCGGGTGGACGGCGGCGGTGTCCATGTTGATGACCTTTTGCAGATCCTCCTGAGAAAAGCCCAGCTGGTAGCCGTAGTTGTATGCTTCCAGCCCCGGGGTCAGGGAATCAAAGGCACCTGCCAGCTTTTCACCATCCATGGCCACCCAAAGGGTCATGACACCGCTTTCCATCATCTCCCGGACATCCTCCGGGGGATCCAGGTAGAACCATTCCTTGTTGGTCATGCCCTGCCGGACTTCTGCCAGCAGACGAATGAAGGCTTCCGTATCCGCCGGAGTGCCTCTGCGAATGAAGATCTGTCCCATTACTCTGCCGCCTCCAGATAGCTGCTGACGCAGTACAGCGTCTGTCCGTTGTATTCCACTCTGGACCAGCCCAGATCCCGGTTGATGCCGGTGCGCTTCACTACTTCACCGTGCTTCAGTGTGGCAACTACCACGCAGTCTTCGTGTTCCACGCTGGGCATGCTCCGAAGATTCACCTCATCCTTGGCAGTGACGGAATCGTTGGTTTTCTCAAATTGGGTCTGAATGCCCATGGCCTTGGCGGCTTCCTCCTGACCCAGGATCATCAGGTAGCTGGATATAGCATAGTAGGTCTTACCCTGATATTCCAGTTTGGCCCAGCCATTGTCGCTGATGCCAACGCAGGTGGCAAGGTCGCCGTTTTTCAGCTGGGCGGCAACCTGGGCATCTTCGTGCTCCACACTGGGCAGCAACCGCAGATTCACCACATCCTTGGCGGTGACTTGCTGATTCATGGGCCGGAATTCGGTTTCGATGCCGTCATCTTCCGTGGGTTGGGTGGGAGCGGCGTTCAGATCATCTGTCAGGTAGCTGGAAACGGCGTAGCAGATGGTGCCGTTCCAGTTGAGTTTGGACCAGCCGTTGGGGCTGACGGCAATGCGCTGGACGGTCTCACCGTTTTTCAGCACCGCAATGACGGAAGCTTCCTCCCCCTGACTGGGCATATCCCGGAGGTTGGTTTCGTTCTTGGCGGTGACGGTCTCATTCACTTCCGTAAAATCGATCATGGCTTCCACATCCGGCTGGACTTCTGCCGGCTCCTTTTTGCCATGCCGTTCATTGGTACCGTCATAGCCAAAGTAGGCAACGTTCAGGTCAACGCTCTGGCCGATGCCGGGGACGGTACCGGTGGTGCTGTACTGCCACATGTGGTGGGTGCCTTCGTAGCTGGACTGGGCCGTGGCGGGATAGGGGGTATCCGGATACTGGGCGACCCAGATCTTATAGTTCTCTTCAATACGGGAAACATCCCAGAAATTATCGTGCTGCATGTCATTTTTCGATGCGTAGAACATGGCCTCGTAGCCTTGTTTTTCGATGGCTTCCAGAAAGGCCAGAGCCACATTGGTCCGGGCGGATTTGGTCATGTGGAACTGGCGGCTGGATTCTTCCTTGAAATTCTCACAGTCATAGACCACGGGGTAGGTAATGGGGTAATCGTCCAGAATGGCAGCGACCCAATCGGCTTCTTCTTTGGCTTCTTCTTCCGTTATGGCGGTGGAGAAGAAGTAGGCTCCTAGCTGGATGCCGGCCTTGGCGGCTTCCTGAAGGTTATAGCGGCCATTGGGGTCTTCTTTCAGAGCACCGTCGACCTGAGAGCGGTAGCCCACACGGATCATGGCAAAATCAATGCCGGAGTCAGCTACCTGTTGCCAGTCGATGGTGCCCTGATACC
Organism: uncultured Oscillospiraceae bacterium; assembly: GCA_964468195.1. Classification (GTDB taxonomy): domain Bacteria; phylum Bacillota; class Clostridia; order Oscillospirales; family Oscillospiraceae; genus Faecousia. The sequence continues at coordinate 7,473 of CAYXUI010000047.1, forward strand.
GGGCCACGTCGATGCCCTGGGTGATGGTATCCGTTTCCGGCACCCGGTCATATTTCTTTCCGCAGCCGCAGAGTGTGGTCATCACAAGGGCCAGAACAAGAATGCTGTGGATGATTTTTCTGTGTTTCATATGAAAATACCTGTATTTCTCTATAGTTTCTGTGCAGGGACCCTCAGGCTTCTTCCCGGAAACGCAGACAGGCATACAGCCCGGGGGTGCCGATGACGGTATCCGGGAAGATTTCCTGCAGTTCGGGCAAAAACTGTTCCGGTTCCGGGGTGGCGGGGCTGAAATGGGTCAGCCACAGCTCCTTTGGTTTTGCCTGACGGGCGATGGCGGCTGCTTCCTGCATCCGCATATGGTGGGTAAATTCCGCCCGCTCCTGCTTTTCCGGTTCTCCGAACATGCCTTCCAGGATAAGAAGATCCGCATCCTGACCGAAAATGGCCATATCCGCCACAGGGCGGCTGTCCGTGGCGTAAGTCAACCGTAGACCGTGCCGGGGCTGCCCCAGAACATCCTCCGGGGTATAACCACCCACGGCTTCCCCTTTTTGCAGGCGGCTCCAGAGGGGCAGGGGAACGCCCATGGCTTTTGCCCGCTGGGGATCAAATTTCCCCGGGCGGTGCAATTCCAGACAGTAGCCGAAGCAGGGCGTTCCGTGATCCAGGGGGAAAGCCGTAACATCCATTCCGGCGCAGATGGCGTTGCCCCGGCTGCCATTTTTCCATTCATGGCAGTGGACGGCGAAGGGAAGATCCGGCACGATGACCCGCAGGGCAGAGACCACACGTTCCAATCCTTCCGGGCCGTAGATGTGGATATCTGACCTCCGGCCTTCGTTGCCCATGGTCAGCAGCAGCCCTGGAAGGCCACTGATGTGGTCGGCGTGGAAGTGGGTGATGAGAATGGCTTCAATGGGCTTGAACCGCAGAGCGGCAGAACGGATGGCGGTCTGGGTGCCTTCACCGCAGTCGATCAGTACCACTCGGCCGCCGCAGCGGACATACAGGGTTGTCAGTGGACGCTCCGGCAATGGCAACATGCCGCCGGTGCCCAGAAGATAACTTTCGATCATTTTTGCCGCTCCTTTCCGCAGAATTTTTCGGTATTAAGTATAAAGCAGAGCCGTGAAAAATGCAAGAAAAATGCGTCACAGCAACTTTGCGACCTCCCGGCCGGACTGGGCCACGGCATAGACCAGCGGCAGGGTCTGCTCCGAGGGAGGATCCAAATCCGGGATCAGCACCGGCAGACACCCCGCCCGCCGGGCAGACAGAAGTCCCGCATAGGAGTCTTCCAGAGCAAGGCAGCTTTCCGGGGGCAATCCCAGACTTTCGGCACCATAGAGGAAAATATCCGGTTCCGGCTTTCCGTGGGCTACCTGATAGCCGCTGCACAATTGGTCAAATCGATCCAGCAGTCCCACGCTGCTTAAGTAAGATGCGATCCGCTCCGGAGGAGAGGAACTGGCAATGGCAGTACGGATGCCCTTTTCCCGGAGGACGTCCAGAAGCTGTGGGATGCCGTCCTTGGCTTTGACGCCTTCTGTTTCGACGAAGGCATCCATCCGGCGGATCCGTTCCTGCCGGATAGCGGTATAGTCAGCACTGGAGCCAAAGAAGCTTTGCAGCATGTCGGAGCCCGCCTGCCGGTTCAATGCCCGCATTTTTAAGGACTGCTGGTAGGTCATGGGAAAGCCAAAGGCTTCACAGGCTTCCCGCCAGAACCGGGAATAGAGGATCTCCGTATCCAGTACCAGTCCGTCCATATCAAACAGCACACCCCGAATTTCGCACTTTTTCCAATCAGGATGCACGATCTGTAAATTCTCTGTGTTTTCCATAACCATTCCTCCTGCTTTTTGTCATTATAGCAGATTTGGTGGCACTCCGCCAGAGGAAGATACAGAAAATGTGCACGTTGCGCTGTTACAACGTGCACATTTTCTTACTTTTCCATAATGCTGCTGCCACGCTCCAGCGCAACTACGCCGGTGCGGCACATTTCGATGATGCCCAGAGGCTTCATCACGTCGCAGAAGGCGTTGATCTTGGAGGGTTCGCCAGTGACCTCGATACACATGTAGTTGGTGGTGTAGTCGATGATCTTGGCCCGGTAGACCTCTGCCGCCGCCATGACTTCACTGCGGGTGGCGGGGGTATTGCGGACTTTGATGATCATCAGCTCCCGCTCCACGGCGGCGCCGTCTTCCAAAAGCTTTACCTGCTTGACGTTGTGGAGCTTTTTCAGCTGGTTGATGAGCTGATCCCGGGTGAAATCGCTGCCCCGGAGGGTAATGGTCAGCCGGGAATACCGGGGGTCATCGGTTTCCTGGCCGGTAAAGGAGTCAATGTTGAAGCCGCGGCGCATGAACAGACCGGAAACCCGGGCCACCACGCCGTACTTGTTTTCGACATAAACCGCAATGACATATCGCTTCATGTTTTAGACCTCCTTTGCCTTGGTGGTGATGATATCATCCATGGAGCCGCCGGGGGGCAGCATGGGCAGGACGAATTCATCCTGATCGATGCGGGTGTCGATGAGATAGGGGCCATTGTGAGCCATGGCATCGGTAAAGGCAGCTTCAAACTGAGCAATGTTCTCTGCCCGGGCAACTTTGGCACCGAAGGCTTCCGCCAGCTTTACAAAATCCGTTTTCCGCTGCAAAATGGTGCTGGAATACCGCTTGCCGAAGAACAGGGTCTGCCACTGGCGTACCATGCCCAGCACGCCGTTGTTCATCAGCACGATGACAATGGGGGTATTGTAAGTCACGGCGGTGGCCAGCTCGTTCAGATTCATGCCGAAGCTTCCGTCGCCGGTGATGAGGATGGTCTTTTCCCCGCTGGCCATCTGGGCACCGATGGCGGCACCGAGACCATAGCCCATGGTGCCAAGACCGCCGCTGGAAACGAATTTCCGGGGCTTCTCGAACTCCATGTACTGAGCCGTCCACATCTGGTGCTGGCCAACGTCTGTGGCGATGATGGTATTTTCGTCTTTGCTGGCGTTGATGACATCGAAGACCATTTTGGGGGTCATAGTATCCCCAGCGGCTTCGGCGTTGATCTTGGCAATGTGGTTTTCTTCCATCCGGAAGCCTTCTACCTGTTTGCGCCATTCCGGGTGAGACTGGGGGGCGCACTTTTCCAGCAGCCGGGTCACGCTGTCGGCCAGATCCCCCACCAAGCCCAGATCCACAGGGATATTCTTGTTGATCTCCGCCAGATCCGCATCCAGCTGGATGATTTTGGCATCCCGGGCGTATTTGCTGACATCGCCAGTGGCCCGGTCACTGAACCGGACACCGATGCCAAGGATGAGGTCGGCATGTTTCTGGGCCATGGAGGAAGCGTAGCGGCCGTGCATGCCCTGCATGCCCAGATACCGGTCATAGGAATTGGGCACAGTGGAAATGCCCATAAAGGAGGTGCCAATGTAAGCATCCAGCTTTTCTGCCAGAGCCATGACCTGCTTTGTCAGTCCTGCACCGGCGGCACCGCCGCCGATGTACAGGTAAGGCCGCTTGGCCTGGGCGATCATGGATGCGGCCTGATCCAGTGCGGATTCTTCCACCGTTTCCTGGGGGAAGGGGGGCACCACATCCTGCCGGGTGAATTCGCAGGTGGCGGTCTGCACATCCTTGGGGATATCGATGAGCACAGGGCCGGGGCGGTCGGATTTGGCGATGCGGAAGGCTTCCCGGATGGTATCCGCCAGCTCATGAACGTCGGTGACAAAGTAATTGTGTTTGGTAATGGGCATGGTCACGCCGGTGATGTTGATTTCCTGAAAGCTGTCACGGCCGATTTGAGCGGTGGAGACGTTGCCGGTGATGGCGACCATGGGGACGGAATCCAGCATGGCGGTGGCGATGCCGGTGACCAGATTGGTGGCACCGGGGCCGGAGGTGGCAATGACCACGCCAACTTTTCCGGTGGCCCGGGAGTAACCGTCCGCTGCGTGGGCAGCACCTTGCTCGTGGGCGGTGATGATATGATGTAAGCGGTCACTGGCTTCATACAGGGCGTCGTAAATATTCAGCACCTGGCCGCCGGGGTAGCCGAATACATCGGTAATGCCCTGCTCAATCAGGGTTTCGATGACGATCTGAGAGCCGGTTAAGGTTTGCACTGCGTTGTGTTCCATGGTATTCCCTCCGTTGATAATGGATAACGTAAAAGCGCTTTCGTCCCTTTGAAAACAAAGAGACGAAAGCGCTTGTATTGACAGCTTCCGCGGTACCACTCTTTTTCGCCCTGATGGGGCGCACTTTGAAGGCCAGCACCTTCTAACTCTGTGACGGGAGTACCCGTCTGCCATTACTTGGAAAATCCTTTCGTGGCAGCCACTCCATGGTGATCTTCGGAAAAGAACGCTGATGCCTTGCACCACGCGGCACCTCTCTGGTAAGCGGAATGCTTTTCCTACTTGTCCATATCGCTGTGTTTGATTGGGGATATTATACTCGCAGGGAGGACAAATGTCAATCAGAAAATGACAGGATTGGATTATTTTTCAAAGACCGTGGCGGTTTTCTGCAAACACTCCGGAATGGTCAGATTCTGGGGGCAATGCTGCTGACACTGGCGGCAGGCAAGGCATTGTGATGCTTTGGGATAGGTTTTGGCCAGGGCATCGTAGGCGTGCTGTATTTTCCAGTCCTCCTGGGGATGCCGGGCATACTCATTGTACAGGGAAAAATATTTTGGAATGGGCATCCCAATGGGGCAGTGGGACAGGCAGTAGCCACAGCCGGTGCAGAGAACGGCAGTATTGGCCCGGATGATTTTGGCGGCAGAGTCCAGAATCTCCCGTTCAGCTGCTGTCAGAGGGGCAAGGGGACACAGATTGTCTTCAATTTGTGCCATGGCATTCATGCCGCTGAGGATGACGGAAACCTGGGGCAGGGAAGCGGCAAACCGGATGGCCCAGGAGGCGGTGCTTTCCTCCGGGGCGGCTGTTTTCAGGAGGGTCTCCGCTTCCTGAGGGAGCTTCACCAGACTGCCGCCCTTTACCGGCTCCATGACAATGACGGATTTGCCATGCTTACAGGCCACTTCATAGCATTTCCCCGCTTCCAGAGAAGGACTGTCCCAGTCCAGATAGTTGATCTGCAGCTGAACATAGTCTACCTCCGGATGGGCAGTGAGGATGGTATCCAGCAATTCCGGACTGTCGTGGTAGGAAAAACCGGTCTTCCGGGCCTTGCCGGTGGCTTTGCATTCCTGTAGGAAGGCAAATTCGTCGTACTGCTCTGCCAGGGCATAGTTCTGCTCGTTGAGCCAGTGGAGCAGGTATACGTCAAAGTAATCTACGCCGCAGCGGCGAAGGGATTCTTCCAGATAAGTCTGGCATTCTTCCCGGGACTTTACCTGATAACCGGGAAGTTTATCTGCCAAAAGGAAGCAGTCTCTGGGGTGCCGATCCACCAGACAGCGGCGGATGGCTTCCTCGCTGGCACCGCCCAAGTAGGTGTAGGCGGTGTCGAAATAGGTTCCGCCCAGTTCCAGAAAACGGTCAACCAGTGTGTTAAGAAGGGAAAAGTCAATGCTTTTTTCGTCACCGGCATCCAGCCGGGGCGGGCGAAGAAAACCAAATCCGGTTTTGTTCATGGTGGCACACTCCATTCATATAATTATCCGAACCGCCGGGCATAGCCGCATTTTCGGCAGAAAGATTCCACAGCCTTACGCTGACGGAACCCTTCCAGAATCGCTACCGCCCGGGGGCTTTCCAGAATTTCGACCAGATCCTGGGCAAAAAGATTCCCCAGGGCAAGATCCCCGTCATGATCCAAACAGCAGGGAACAACGGTTCCGTCGCAGAGCACACCGATCTGATCCCGCAGACCGTAGCAGAAAACTTCGCTGCTGCCTTCTGCTGCCTGTTGATCCGGCCAGTCGAACTTTTCACCGTATTCCAGATAGACCCGGTCAGCCAGCCGGGTACCCCGGCGTTCCACCATCCAGGGCTGGGGAAATGCCTGATGCAGAGCAGAGAAAATTTCCTGATTCCGGCTGTCTGCACCGCCCTGATTCCAGAGCCGGTAGACTACCAGAACCTTCCCTTCCGTGGCTTTTCCAAAGGCGAAGCACCGGGAAATATAGTCGGAAAAGGGGATACTCAGGTCATTTGCCTCGAAGGCGTGGAGGGAAATATTGACTTTGTGCAATGCCGGTGCATTCAGCAAAATGGCCTGCTGCCGCTGTAAGAGGGTTCCGTTGGTGGTCAGAATCACCCGGAAACCGGTCTCACCTGCCAGAGACAGAAAGGTTTCCAACTGGGGGTGGCACAGGGGTTCTCCCATCAGATGAAAATACAGATAATCCGAATAGGGCCGAAGTTTGGGGAGCAGGGAAGAGAATTCCTCCACCGTCAGGGCTTTCGGCGGCCGCCGGGTGCCAGGGCAGAATTGACAGCTTAAGTTGCACAGATTGGAAATTTCCAGATAAATTTTGCGAAATCGTTTTGCCATAGTTACCTCGATGTGTCTTTTTTACCAGTATAGCACGGCAGCACCCACTTCGCAATGGGAATTTGCTGTTGACAGGGGAGTGGTGGTGTGTTACAATTAGAACAAATGAACGAAAGATGGTGGCTGCCATGGCATTTGATTTCAAGAAGGAATATAAGGAATTTTATCTGCCGAAGAACAAACCGGAGCTGGTTACTGTGCCGCCGATGCAGTATGTGGCCGTCCGGGGAAAGGGTGACCCTAATGCGCCGGGCGGGGAATACAAGCAGGCCATTGGGGTGCTGTATGCCGTGGCCTATACCATCAAAATGAGCAAATTGGGCGACCACCGGATGGAAGGGTACTACGATTTCGTAGTGCCGCCGCTGGAAGGCTTCTGGTGGCAGGAAGGTCGGGAAGACATCGACTATGGTCGGAAGGATACTTTCTGCTGGATCAGCGTTATCCGTCTGCCGGATTTTGTGACGGAAGAAGAATTCCGTTGGGCGGTAGAAGAGGCCCAGCGGAAAAAGAAGATCGATTGCAGCAAAGCAGAGCTGTTGCGGGTGGAAGAAGGCCAGTGCGTCCAGATCCTCCATCAGGGCTCTTTTGATTCGGAACCGGAGTCCATTGCCAAAATGGAAGCATTTCTGGAGGAACACGGCTGGAAAAATGATTTTTCGCCGGAACGGCTCCATCACGAGATCTATCTGTCCGATGCACGGAAGGTGGCACCGGAGAAATGGAAGACCGTGATCCGGCATCCTGTCTGCCGCATTTGAGTTAAAACCTGGGGGCTTTGGAGGAATAGCAAAGGCCCCATGGCTAAAAATCCATTTTTTCTGTTGACAGAACGGAAAATTAAGGGTATAATATCTTGGATTCCGGGGTATGGCGAAGTTTGGTATCGCGCTTGGTTCGGGTCCAAGAGGCCTCGGGT
>CAYXUI010000048.1:0-13526 GCA_964468195.1 uncultured Oscillospiraceae bacterium
ATAATGCCAGTGACTTTCTGTGCCATAATAAGCACCTCCTGAATAAGATGTGGTAGTGATGCGGTTTTCGCATTTTTGCGGGGCGCTCACGCCCCTCCCACGTTCCGACCGATTGGACAATCGATCCGATGCGTTTACTGGGATACGACCTCGATCATGTCGAGCTCGAACTCGACAGAGGTCTCACGGCCAAACATGGAAACGACGACGTTGACGGAGTTGGCGTCCACATCAATGCTTTCCACGGTGCCGGTGAAGGAGCTCAGAGGACCATCCAGGATCCGGACGGTATCGCCCACTGCGTAGTTGACGATGATCTCCTTCTTTTCCACACCCATGGCGTAGACTTCTTCTTCCGTCAGGGGAGTGGGATCGTTGCTGGACGTGCCGACGAAGCCGGTGACGCCGCGAATGTTCCGGATAATATGCCAGGTGTCATCGCTGTAGACCATTTTCACCAGCACATAGCTGGGATAAACCTTGCGGTCGTAGGTCTTGGTAGCGCCGGTCTCGGTGATCTCGGTGACGGTCTCCAGAGGAATGGAGACGGCCAGGATCTGCTCATGCAGGCCCCGGGACTCGACGGTTTTCTCGATGGTAGCCTTGACGGTATTCTCATAACCGGAGTAGGTATGCACTACATACCATTTTGCAGTTTCTGCCATTGCCGTGTACCTTAGTGGAAGACGCTGATCAGAGCGTCAATACCGATCTGGGCCACGAAGTCGAACAGCCAAATGAAGATGCCGACGCAGATGACACAGCCGATAACGATGGCAGCATTTTTCAGAACCTGCTGAGGGGTGGGCCAAACGACCTTCTTCAGTTCGCTGCGCAGCTCACGGAAGTACTTACAGGTTTTGCCCCAGGTTCTCTTGAACCAGTTTTCCTTTTTGACTTCAGCCATGAATTGCGAGCCTCCTTACTTGGTCTCGTTGTGAGTGGTGTGCTTCTTGCAGAATCTGCAATACTTCTTCATCTCGAGACGGTCGGGGTCATTCTTCTTGTTCTTCATGGTGTTGTAGTTTCTCTGCTTGCACTCAGAGCATCTCAAAGTGACTTTCACGCGCATAACGGCACCTCCTTAAAAATTGCCTCCCTGTATCACCCCGGCTAAGAAAAAGAATTTAGGAAGCGGGCACTACATTTTCCCGCTCCGGGGCTGAAAAAAAGCGCACAAAAAAAGCCCTTTTTCACAGGTGAGACCATTCTAACACAGGGGGGTGTGAAAGTCAACAATTATTTTTATTGATTTTTGGGAAAATTGTTGTATGATAGGGTAAGAAACGAAAGAATAGAAGGAGACTGATCGTATGCAGAAAATCATGGGCATTGACTATGGCGACGCCCGCACCGGTGTGGCCATTTCTGACCTTTTGTGTTCCATCGTTGGCTCCACCTGTGTGGTTCCCAGCCGGAACCGGGAGAAGGCCATGGCGGATATCATCCGTCTGGCTCAGGAAAATCAGGTTGGAGAAATCGTGGTGGGACTTCCCAAGAATATGGACGGCACGGAAGGTGTCCGGGCAGAGCTGTGCCGGGAGTTTGCCAGTGAGCTCCAGGAGCAGTCCGGCCTGCCGGTAGCCATGTGGGATGAGCGCCGCACTACCGTGGAAGCCCACAATATCCTGTCTCAGCACAATTATCACGGAAAGAAGCGGAAAAATACGGTGGATGCCGTGGCTGCTTCCCTGATTCTGGAAGGATACCTGGCATTCCGGAAAAGGTAACGCTCAAACACTCTGCTGTGCGTAGGGCTGGGGCATGCCCCCCGCCGATCAGGCAGAGCTGACAATGTAGCTGGCAAAATGGTGTAGGGAAGCCTAAAAACTATGGGGTGGGCGGCGGAGACATGCCTCCGCCCTACGAAATGCAGAAAAAAGTTAATTGGCCTGTTTTGGCCGATATAGCAGCTCCCGGATGCCTGTGATCAACAGAAGAATGCCAAAAAACTTCTTCATCCATTTAATATCCAACTCCTGCCCAATGTGAGATAACAGGATCGCCGACAGGCAGCCTGCCATCACGGCGGGCAGGAGCTTTTTCAGGGGCAGACGACCCTGTTTCCAACGGAACAGGCAGGAAACGGCAGCGGAAGGCAGAAAAAACAACAGATTGAGCATCCGGGCGGTGCCGGGGTCAAAATCCAGTACCAGCGTCAGCCACAAAACCAGCAGGCTGCCGCCGCCTACCCCCAAACCGGAAAAAAATCCCAGCACTGTTCCCACAAGAATGGCCGCAGGAAATGGTTTCAGCATAAATACCGGATCCCTCCCCAGAGAATAAAGGTTCCCAATATCCGGTGGAGCCACTTGACAGGGATCTTTTTCCCCCAGAGTCCGGCAAAAAGCCCGCCAAGTGCGCTGCCGATGAGATAGGGGAGGGCATCCCGCCAGGGAATGGGCTGGCGGGAAGTGAAAAGCGTGACGATGCACAGAGGGAAAATCGTGGAAACGGAGAAGGGGAATATTTCCGCATCTTCCAAATCCGTCAACACCATCAGCAGCGGTATGAGTACCATACCGCCGCCGGCTCCAAAGAGCCCGGTGACCATACCGGCACAGGCTCCTGCCAGTGCGGTACCCCAAATGGATCTTTTCCGCATACCATCCCTCCCGGGGGAAGTATACCCATGGGAAAAGAAAGATAAACCGAAAAAGAGAGGGCTGTCGCAGCAGTCCTCTCTTTTGGTATTCTGTCAGGAAGCGCTGATGACCAGATCCATGCGGATGTACTTGGTTTCGCCGTCGGTCCGGGTCATAGCCTCGGTAGCGGCGGTGTACCAGTTCTCCACATCGGCAGAGCGGAGCTCAGACTCGATCTGGTAGTCACGGTAGGTCGTTTCGCTGTCGCCAACGTAGTACATCACATGGTAGCCGTAGGTGGATTCCACGATACCGGTATCACCGGCCTGACGGCTTTCGTCAAAGCACCAGTCGTTGAAGTTGGTGACCATCTGACCGGGGTAGACATTTTCGTACAGGCCACCGGTGGTGCCGTCACCGTCAGCAGACTTCTCGTTGGCCAGAGCGGCGAAGGAATCTTCGGTAGCGTCGCCTGCTTCCCACTGGGCCAGAATTTCCTCAGCGGTAGCCTTGGCAGCAGCCAGCTCCTCTTCGGAGTAGGTTTCGCCGTCTTCGTGCTCTTCGCCATCTTCGTGGTTGTGCTCGGGGGTCACCAGGATGTGACGGACGTTGGCCAGGGGGAAGGTGTTATCGTTGGAGCCCTGGAAGAAGACCACATAGTAGCCGTTGGTAACGGTGGTCTCGGAGCCATCCTCAGCGGTGGAAGCGGAGGTGTAGGCGAAGGTGCTCATGTCACCTTCCTCACGGTTCTCGTCGGTGATCCAGTCCTGATACAGGCTGTTGACGGAAGCATACAGGGTATCGGTGTAGACGGTGGACTTGGCGTCCTGGCCTTCGTTGATCTCCAGAGCGGCGATGGCAGCGTCCAGTTCTTCAACGGAAGCGTACCCGCCGGCAGCCAGAGCCTTAGCGGCTTCTTCAGCAGCGGCTACGGAAGCGGCAGTCTCTTCCTCGGTGTAGGTGGTGTTGCCTTCTTCATCGGTGGTGCCACCGGTGAGGAACTTGCTGGCAGCCAGGTAGTAGCTGTTGTAGCTGTAGGAGGAGTAGGCATTGTAGTTGTCTTCCTCAGCGGCCCGGAGGTCAGCATCGGTGTAGGTCAGGGAATCAGAGTAGGTGTTGTAGTAGCTGTCGGCCAGGGTGCGGGTGGTCATGTACGCAGCATAGCTTTCCTTGCTGGCGCCGTTGCCGTAGAAAGCCTTCAGATAGGCATCGGTGCTGGAGTAGCCGTACATGGTGGCGTACAGGTCCAGGGTAGCCAGCTGGTTGTCCAGAGAGGTCTGCTCCTCCTCGGACAGGGCAAAGCCTGCGGCTTCGGCAGCATCCTTCATGGCGTAGGCGGCCACGGCAGTCTCCTTGGCGGTGTCCAGGAAATCATCTGCCCAGGTCAGACCTTCCTCTTCATTGGTGATCTGCTCGTTCAGGGGCTTGGAGGTATCCAGGCCAAACAGGGAGGCATAGCTGCCATACTGGGAGTAGAAGTTGTTCACAGCGTCCATGAAGTAGTAGTTCATTTCCACGCTGCTGACCTCGTGGTCGCCAATGGTCATGGCAACGGAGTTCTTTTCCCGGACGCCGGAATTGGTGATGGTCTGCGTCACACCGACGGTAACGGCAATGACGAGCAGAGCAACCAACACAACGGCGAAGCCGATGGTGTACAGGTTCAGTTTCTTGGCTTCCTTCTGAGCGGTGATCTGCTTCTCTGTGAGCTTGGCAGACTCCTGTTCTTTGCGGAGCTTCTTCTTGCTGGATGCACTCATGTGATCATATCCTCTCAATCGTCTCGGTAGTTCTTTGCGCAAAATGCGTAGACCGGAGTATTATAAACGATTTTTCTCCCGGTTTCAAGGGGGAGAAAACTGAAAAATGGGAATTCCGAAAAAAATTTACATGTATTCCATGAAAATGGGATCCGAAGAGGATGAAAAGCCTTCCCCATAAAAATAAAACGCGGAGAGCCGAAGCTCCCCGCGCACCCGCTTTAGCCGTAACGCATCCGATTATGACCTGCACGAAAAGGCAGGTGGGTTGCCGCTCCAGACCATTACTGCTCCCAACATCCACCCCACGTCAAAGCGGGGGCGGGAGGTCTGCCAAACAGGAAAGGAAACTAACTTCCCGATTAAAAAATGTGGGTCCAAAAGGACACGCTACGCACCAAGCAGGAAATAAATGAAGTTACTCGTCCTCTTCTTCGTAAAGAGAATCCATGATCAGATCGTAAACCGCTTCCATCTCGGCTTCGTCTTCAATGATGGAAAGAATGCTCTCCCCATCTTCTTCGGAAGAACGCAGGATGCTGACTTCCATCTTGATATCCTCCTGGGTATCCCCGGCGGGGATCACAGCCAGATAGGTGCAACCGTTGTATTCCAGCTCGCTGAGGACTTCCAGCTCGTACTCGTTGCCCTCGTCATCGCAGATGGTGATAAAATCAGAACCGTACTGATCCATGGTTTGCATTCCTCCGTTTCACATGGCTCTATTCTACAGCGAAGTAACCATAAAATCAAGAGGGAATATTGTACAGATTCTTTGGTCGATTTTTAGGGAAGCTCTGAAAATTTTTGGTTTTTTCAGGAAAGGTAATCCTCCAGCAACTGCTGAAGATCCCGTTCGTTGCGCACAAGGATCCCCTCCAACAGATATTGTTGGTCTGTCGGAGGCAGGGAATCCACTGTGGTTGGGAAAATTTGCCGTGGTTCCGTTTTCCCTTTGTCGAACAGGGCTACATATCCTTTCCAGCTGCCGAGGATCAGCACAAGAGCCAGGGCGGCGGAAAGCATAGAAGATTTCATACACCGGCACCTCCTTTACCAATATTGTTTCCCAGAATTAAAACATTATTTATAATTTGGGTCTTTCGTTTTGGAAATGGGTATGCTATAATTGTATCCGTATTGCTATGCCATGGAAAGAATATGGCGGAATATGGCAAAAATGAGATCACGGTGAGTTGCTGTGCGGCAAACGCCGCATTTTCGGAGGTACCCTGTATGGCAGAAGAAAAATTTTTCAAAAGGAGAAAACGGAAGGAGCGGCAGAAGTGGGATCCCCACTGGATTATCAAACTGTGTTATGCCCTTGTTTCTGCAGCCCTTTCCCTGATCAAGATCGCCATTGGCGCAGCAGCCACAGTGCTGCTGATCGTGCTGATCTGCGGCGCCGTATTTGTCGGCACCCTGGGGGATTATTTGCAGGAGGATATCCTGACAGAGGCCGGAAGCTGGTCCATTGAGGATTACGACATGGAGCGTACCTCCTTTATATATTATGTGGACAGCAACGGCGATATTCAGCAGTTGCAGCAGATCTACACCACCACAGACCGTCAGTGGGCGGCACTGGAGGATATTCCCCAGGCGATGATCGACGCAGCGGTGTCCATTGAGGATAAGCGCTTTTACGAGCATCAGGGCGTGGACTGGATCACCACCATCAAAGCCTGCCTGAATATGTTCTTTGGTGGTGACGATCAGTTCGGTGGTTCCACCATTACCCAGCAGCTGGTGAAAAACCTGACCCAGGAAAAGTCTGTCACCGTGCAGCGAAAGGTCATGGAAATTTTCCGGGCCCAGCTGTTTGAACGGGAATATGACAAAGACCTGATCATGGAGTATTACCTCAACGAAATCTATCTGGGCAGAGGCTGCTACGGTGTCAAATCCGCAGCGGCGGAGTATTTCGGCAAGGAGCTGCAAAGCCTGACACCTGCGGAATGCGCAGCGCTGATCTCCATTACCAATAACCCGTCTTTGTTCAACCCCTACTCCCAGAGCGTTTATATGTATAAGGGAGAAGAGCGGGATGGCGTTGCCAGAAACCGGTACCGCCAGCTCAATGTTCTCAGTGAGATGCATGAACAGGGCTATCTGACGGATGAAGAATATGATATAGCCATCAATCAGGAAATGGTGTTCAAGGAAGGCATTGACGATATCGACCGCTGGACGGTCTGCAAAAATGAAGCCTGCGGTTATGAAAATACCCGGTACCATTTCACCGGAGAAGGGGATACCTGTTACTGTCCTGTTTGTGGCAGCCTGACTTCTGTCAGCACCAGCGCCTCCCAGCATATCTACTCCTGGTTCGTGGATGCAGTCATTGTGGACTTTGCTTCCTATCTGGCGGAGCAGGACGGCAAGAACTGGGACGATCTGGACAAGCAGGGCCGGGAGGTCTATCTGGACCGGATTCAGAAGGGCGGCTATCACATCTATACGACGCTGGATATGGATGTGCAGAAGCAGGTGGACGAAATCTGTAATGATACCAGCAATCTGCCCACCATCTGGAACGCCACCCAGCAGCTCCAGTCCGCCATCGTGGTCATCGACAACGAGACCGGCGATGTGGTGGCGCTCTCCGGCGGTGTGGGAGAAAAGACGGACTTCCTTGGCTATAACCGGGCAACCCAGGCAAAACTGCAAACCGGTTCTGCCCAGAAGCCTGTTTCCGTCTATGCCCCTGCCTTTGAATCCGGCAAGGTGACGCCGGCCACGGTATTCAAGGATCTGCCGGTGACCTATGCCGACGGCAACAACTGGCCCAAGAACGACAACCGGCAGTACCAGTACGCCAGAACCGTGTATCAGGGCATTGTTTCTTCCGTGAATACCATTTCCGTCCGGACACTGGATGCCATTGGCCATGAATATGCCTACAGTTTTGCCAAGTATAACTTTGGCCAGGAGAGCCTGGTGGAGAGCTATGAGACCGATGTGGAAGTCAAGTCCGACATTGGGCAGGCCCCGCTGGCACTGGGGGCATTGACGCTGGGCTCCACCGTGCAGGAAATGACGGCGGCCTATGCCACTTTCGCCAACAACGGCGTTTGGCGGGAGCCCCGGCTGTATACCAAGGTCTACAATTCCGATGGCGATCTGGTGGTGGACAACACCCAGGAGAGCCGGAAGATTCTCAGTGAGAAGTCCGTCAATTATATCAACTACTGTCTGTATAATGCGGCGAATAACGGTACCGGTGGTGCAGCAATTTTTGGCGGACAGACCATTGCCGGCAAAACCGGCACTACCTCCAGCAACCGGGACCGCTGGTTCTGCGGCTATACCAGCCACTATACCGCTTCGGTCTGGGTCGGTTACGATCAGCCGGAGCAGATCAACGTGGGTACCAACCCTGCTGCCCAGATGTGGAAGAAAGTCATGCAGCCCATCCACAGCGGTCTGAGCAACGATGCGCTGTACAATGGCAATGCTTTCCGCTCCGTTGCAATCTGTCTGGATTCCGGAAAGCTGGCAACGGATGCCTGCTACCATGATGCCCGTGGCATCAACCGGGTGGTGACGGTAAATGTCTATCCCGGCGATGAGCCGGAGGAGACCTGCGACAAGCATATTTCCATGCAGTACTGCTTCACCGGTGGTGGTGTGGCTACAGAGTACTGTGCCCTGTTCCCGGATTGCGAGATCGGGACCTATTCTCTGGTAAAACTGACGGACGCGGAGATCGATGAGATCCGCAGCGCTGCCAGCGTGGGTCTTGTGGATGCCTATCTGATGGATGGCTACGTCTTCTACGATGGAGAAGGAGGCTGGTACGGATTCCGGGGCACGGCGACCAATAGTTCGGGTACTCCCTATATTGCCTGTCAGATTCACAATGCGGAAAACTATGGCAGCATCAGCGGAGGGACCGATGATACCATCTGGGATGATGGTATCAGTGGCGATGAAATATGGGATAATCTGGTTGGGTGACCTGCCGGAAACAGTATATTTATAGAAAGTAAGGAGGAGACCCAATGCTTTGGATTTCCGATGGTTGGAAAGAGTACGAGGTTCTGGATACGTCCAGTGGCGAGCGCCTGGAGCGGTGGGGCAAGCACATTCTGGTGCGGCCGGATCCCCAGGTCATCTGGAACACCCCCCATGCAGCGCCCGAATGGAAGCGCTACGATGCCCGCTATGTCCGCTCCAATACCGGCGGCGGCCATTGGTCGGAGCATCATCTGCCGGAACGCTGGCAGATCCACTACAAGGATTATTTGACCTTTAATGTCAAGCCCATGAACTTCAAGCACACCGGTGTGTTCCCGGAGCAGGCTGCCAACTGGGATTTTATCCGGGAAAAGTGCGCCAATGCCGGCCGGCCGGTGCGGGTGCTGAATCTGTTTGCCTATTCCGGCGGTGCTACCCTGGCGGCGGCTGCCGGTGGTGCGGAAGTGTTCCATGTGGACGCTTCCAAGGGCATGGTGGCTTGGGCCAAGGAAAACGCCCAGGCATCCGGTTTGGCAGACCGTCCCATCCACTGGATGGTGGACGACTGCGCCAAATTCATCCAGCGGGAGATCCGCCGGGGCCGGAAATATGACGGCATCATCATGGATCCCCCCAGCTATGGCCGGGGCCCCAGTGGCGAGATCTGGAAGATGGAGACCAGTTTTTATCCCTTCCTGCAGGAAGTGGCAAAGGTGCTGTCTGACGATCCGCTGTTTGTCATCATCAATTCGTATACCACCGGCCTTGCCCCCTCTGCCGTGGCCTATGCGTCTGACGTAGTATTTGGGGAGAAGTTCGGCGGCAAGACGGAAGCGGGAGAGCTGGGCCTTCCAGTGAAGGCATCTGGCCTGATTTTGCCCTGCGGCGCCACCGGCCGGTGGACCCCCGGAAAGTGAGCGGATACGCAATGAACGATATCATTTCTGTGGAAAACCTGGCATACACCTATCCGGGGATGGATGGGGAAGCTGGTGTGGTGGTCTTCGAGGATATGAACCTGACCATTCAGGAAGGCAGCTTTGTTGCCATCCTGGGCTCCAATGGTTGCGGAAAATCCACCCTGGCCAAACATTTTAATTCCATTTTGCTTCCCACCGGCGGTAAGGTCTGGGTTTGCGGCATCGACACTGCCAATGAAGAACGGCTAATCCAGATCCGCCGGAACGTGGGCATGGTGTTCCAGAACCCGGATAATCAAATTGTTGCCAATGTGGTGGAAGAGGATGTGGCCTTTGGCCCGGAGAATCTGGGCATTTCCAGCCCGGAAATTCGCCATCGGGTGGACAAGGCTCTGAAGCAGGTGGGTATGTACGAATACCGGGAGCATGCTCCCCACTTGCTTTCCGGTGGACAGAAGCAGCGCATTGCCATTGCCGGTGTCATCGCCATGGAGCCTAAGTGTATCGTGCTGGATGAGCCCACTGCCATGCTGGATCCCAGGGGCCGCCGGGAGGTCATGGAGACCATCGGACGGCTGAACCGGGAAAAGCACATCACTGTTGTCCTGATCACCCACCACATGGACGAAGCGGCTCTGGCTGACCGGGTGGTGGTGCTGGACAAGGGCGCTGTGGCAGCAGACGGTACGCCGGAGGAAGTATTCTCTCAGGTGGAACTGCTCCACGGCATCGGTCTGGCAGCCCCGGACAGCGTGGAGCTGTGTTGGCTGCTGAACAAGGAGGGCTTTTCTTTGCCTTTGGACAAATTGGACCCCAAAACATGCGCACAGGCACTTTACGATGCGGTAAAGGCTTGATGGGCCAGGAGGAATTGGTTTGAACCCTATTCTGGAAGTTAAGAATTTGAATTATATCTACAGCGCCGGTACGCCCTTTGAGCACCGGGCACTGGAAAACGTGAATTTTGCGGTACATCGGGGAGAATTCATCGGTATCATCGGCCATACCGGTTCCGGTAAGTCCACCCTGATGCAGCAGCTCAACGGCCTGCTGAAGCCCACCTCCGGTCAGGTTCTGCTGGATGGTCAGGACATCTGGTCGGACAGGAAGCTGACCCGGCAGGCCCGGTTCCGGGTAGGTCTGGTGTTCCAGTACCCGGAGTATCAGCTCTTTGAAGAGACCGTGTATCAGGACATCGCCTTCGGCCCCAAAAACATGGGATTAAAGCCCGAGGAGATCGACCGCCGGGTGCGGGAAGCTGCCGGTTTCGTGGGACTGACAGAGCAGCAGCTTACGGTCTCTCCCTTTGACCTTTCCGGCGGACAGAAGCGCCGGGTGGCTATTGCCGGTGTTATCGCTATGGAGCCGGAAGTGCTGATTCTGGACGAGCCTACCGCGGGGCTGGATCCCGTTGGCCGGGCAGAGATCTTAAATAACATCGAAGCCTACCGCAAGGCGAAAAATGCTACCATTATGATGGTGTCCCACTCCATGGAGGATGTGGCACGGCTGACGGATCGTCTGCTGGTGCTGAACGGTTCCCATTTGGCCATGGACGGTACCCCGGCAGAGGTGTTCACCCATGCACAGGAACTGGTGGATATGGGTCTGAGTATCCCGCAGGTGACCCAGGTGTTCCTGCATTTGCAGCAGCTGGGGCTGGATGTGAACAATGTTTACACCATGGAGCAGGCTGTGGCAGAATTAAAGCGGATCCGGGGAGGTGCGCACCATGCTTAAAGACATTACCCTGGGCCAGTATTTCCCGGGCAATTCCATCATCCACCGGTTAGATCCCCGAACCAAGCTCATTATGCTGGTGGTGTACATCGTGGCACTGTTCCTGGCTACCGGTTGGGTGAGCTATGGGCTGATGTTCCTGTTTTTGATGGCGGTGATCCGCATTTCCACCATCCCGGCCAAGTCCATTCTCCGGGGCATGAAGCCGCTGATCATGATTCTGGTGTTTACAGGTCTTCTGAATCTGTTCTTTACTCAGGAGGGCAAACTGCTTATCAGCCTTGGCTTTGTCAAGGTCTACTCCGGCGGTGTCAGCCGGGCATTGATGATGGTGGCAAGAATTCTCATGCTGGTCACCGGTACCTTCCTGCTGACCTATACCACCTCTCCCATCGCCCTGACGGACGGATTGGAAGGGCTGCTGAATCCTCTGAAGAAGATCGGCGTTCCCGTCCATGAAATCGCCATGATGATGTGCATCGCCCTGCGGTTCATCCCCACTTTGATCGAAGAGACGGACAAGATCATGTCTGCCCAGAAGGCAAGAGGTGCGGATTTTGAAAGCGGTTCCCTCATCGACCGGGCGAAAGCCCTGATCCCCATTTTGGTACCCCTGTTCATTGGGGCCTTCCGCCGGGCAGACGAACTGGCTACCGCCATGGAGTGCCGCTGCTATCAGGGAGGCGAAGGCCGGACGAAAATGAAGATCCTGCGCTACCACCGGGAAGATCTGGTCTCCTTTGCCATCGGTGCCGGTATGGTTGCGGCTGTGGTGCTGCTGGGCAAGTTGGGAAAGTGAGGATACTATGCGCAATATTGCTTTGATTTTAACATACCTTGGTACGGATTATCACGGTTGGCAGGTTCAGAAGAACCTGCCAACTGTTGCGGAAACCCTGGAAAAAGCGGCAGAAATGCTGGTAAAGCACCCCGTCCATGTTACTGGTTGCGGACGCACCGATGCCGGTGTCCATGCCAGGGTGTATGTGGCCAATTTCCGTACCAGCTCCACCATTCCTGTGGAGCGGCTTCCCTATGCCCTGAATACCCACCTGCCCTGTGACATTGTGGTAACAAAGGCCTTTGAAGTTCATGAGAATTTCAATGCCATCGGCTCCTGTGTCCGGAAGGAATATACTTACCAGATCTATAATTCCCGGTTAAAAGACCCCTTCTATGTTAACCGGGCCTGGTTTTACCCCAAACATCTGGACGAGAAAATCATGCAGGCGGCAGCTTCTCAGTTTGTTGGCACCCATGATTTTGCGGCGGTGCGCAGTGTGGGCACCGATGTCAAATCCACCGTCCGGACGGTATATTATTATAACGTGGAGCGGCAGGGAGATCTCATTACCCTGAAAGTCTGTGCCAACGGATTCCTTTACAATATGGCCCGGGCCATGGCGGGAACCGTCGTCTATGCGGCGGAAGGGAAGATCAAACCCGAGGATATCGGGAAAATTCTGGAATCCGGCAACCGCACGGCGGCAGGCCCCACGGTTCCTCCCGGGGGACTGTACATGACTCATTTGTGGTATGACGATGGCATTGCCAAATTCGAGTGCGGCAGCGACTGGACGGAATGACCGAAGTATCCCATATCTTAAGTTCATAATTTGTTTTCTCATTTTCAGTTTTAGTGTGGTATACTGCGGGAAAAGGAGTGATAACATTGCAACCGAAAATGTGTACGAAGTGCAGAAAAAATATCGCCGTTGTTTTCATCACCAAGGTGGAAAATGGCGTGACCTTAAATGAAGGCTATTGCCTGAAATGCGCCCGGGGTCTGGGGATTCCCCAGATCGATCAGGCGGTGCAGCAGATGGGCATCAGCGAGGAAGATCTGGATCTGCTCACCGATGAAATGAGCAATATGTTTGGCCAGCGGGACGGCAGCGATGACGCCGACGATGATGAGATCGACAGCCAGACGGCCACCTTCCCGCTACTGAATCAGCTCTTTGGCAGCAACCCGCCCGCCCAGCCCCAGCAACCTCCCCACAAGAAGGAGCAGCCGGAAGGGGAAGGCGGCAAAAAGAAGAATAAAAAGCACAAATTCCTGGACAGCTACTGCATGGATCTGACCGGCCGGGCCAGAGAAGGAAAGCTGGATAAAGTCATTGGCCGGGATGTGGAGACCGAGCGGGTCATTCAGATCCTGAACCGCCGCCAGAAGAACAATCCCTGCCTCATCGGCGAGCCCGGCGTTGGTAAGACTGCCATTGCAGAAGGCCTTGCCCAGCGCATTGCCGCCGGGGAAGTGCCCTATAAGCTCCGGGATAAGGAAGTATTTTTGCTGGATCTGACGGCTCTGGTGGCGGGAACCCAGTTCCGGGGTCAGTTTGAAAGCCGGATGAAGAGTCTGATCGGGGAGATCAAGGCCTGCGGAAACATCATTCTGGTCATCGACGAAGTCCACAATCTGGTGGGTGCCGGTGATGCGGAAGGTTCCATGAACGCTGCCAACATCCTGAAGCCCGCCCTGTCCCGGGGAGAAATTCAGGTTATCGGTGCCACCACCTTTGCCGAGTACCGCAAGTACATCGAAAAGGATGCGGCTC
>CAYXUI010000049.1:0-12645 GCA_964468195.1 uncultured Oscillospiraceae bacterium
TATGCCAGAGGAACCTAAATCCACCGAGTCTACCAATTCCACCACGCCCGCATATTCCATTGACAGTTGAGGGTTATTTTCTTTCCACGATCCTGTGTTTTCCCTGTCAACCGGGGTTATTTTATCATGCTCCGGGCAGAAAGTCAATCATTTGAAGCTGGCAGGCAAAATGTACGAAATATTCCCCAATTTGTCCTTGACAATTGGGCAGGCTCCTTGTAAAATAGATTTGGTATGGTGTACGCTGGGCCGGTTTGGCGGCTGCGGCGTTTGCATTGATTAACCGGCGAATATCAGCCGGGGTATGCGTTTTGCGCCCTCGTTGGCGTTTGGGTTATGATTTTTCCGGGATTTCCCCGGCTATTTGTCATGCAGGAACTGAATAATAACGAAGGATGAAAAACGCCCACCCCTTTTGCGCCATTTTATGAGAAGGAGGTGTGTTGCACATTTATGGGTAACGTGATTACCATCGTCCTGTGCATCGTGGCAGGTCTGGCCGTGGGTTTCCTCATTGGCATGATCTACCGCAAGCGTGTGGCAGAACGGGAGATCGGCTCCGCAGAGATGGAGGCGACCCGCCTGATCAACGAAGCCATCCGTTCCGGTGAAAACCGGAAGAAGGAAATGCTTCTGGAGGCCAAGGACGAGATCCATAAATCTCGCACAGAACACGACAAGGAAGTGAAAGAGCGCCGCGCCGAGCTGAGTAAGACGGAGCGCCGCCTGGAACAGAAAGAAGCCAGCCTGGATAAAAAGACCGAAGCTTTCGAGCGGAAGGAAGAGGATCTGGCCAAAAAGCTGCAAAAAGTGGCAGAGACGCAAGCTCAGGCTGAGCAGCTCAAAGCCCAGCAGCTGGAAACTCTGGAGAAGATCTCCGATCTGACCCAGGAGCAGGCAAAGGAATACCTGCTGGAAACCGTGCAGAACGAAGTTCGGCACGAAGCCGCTATGAAGATCAAGGAGATCGAGCAGCAGCTGAAGGATGAAGCTGAGGACAAGGCCCGGGAGGTCATTGCCACCGCCATCCAACGCTGTGCCGCCGATCACGCAGCAGAAGTCACCGTATCCGTGGTGAATCTGCCCAACGACGAAATGAAGGGCCGCATCATTGGTCGGGAAGGCCGGAACATCCGGACCCTGGAGACCATCACCGGTGTAGACCTGATCATTGATGACACCCCAGAAGCCATTACCGTTTCCTCTTTCGATCCGGTTCGCCGGGAAGTGGCACGGCTGGCACTGGAAAAGCTCATCGTGGACGGCCGGATCCACCCCACCCGCATCGAGGACATGGTGGAAAAGGCCCGGAAGGAAGTGGACCGCACCATCCGGGAGGAAGGCGAACGTGCCTGCTACGAAACCGGTGTTCACAACCTGAACCCCGAGCTGGTGAAGATCCTGGGCCGCCAGAAGTATCGTACTTCCTATGGCCAGAACGTTTTGAACCACTCCATCGAAGTTTCCCACATTGCAGGCCTGCTGGCCGCAGAGCTGGGTGTGGATGTGGCCATGGCCAAGCGGGCCGGTTTGCTGCATGACTTGGGCAAGTCCATCGACCATGAGGTGGAAGGCAGCCACGTTCAGCTGGGTGCCGATCTGGCCCGGAAATACAAGGAAAATCCCGTCATCGTCAACGCCATCGAGGCTCACCATGGCGATGTGGAACCCAAGACCGTTATCGCCGTGCTGGTTCAGGCCGCCGACGCCGTCTCCGCCGCACGTCCTGGTGCCCGTCGGGAGAATGTGGAAAACTACGTCCGCCGGTTGCAAAAGCTGGAGGAGCTCACCGGCTCCTATCCCGGCGTAGAGAAGGCCTTCGCCATCCAGGCAGGCCGGGAAGTCCGCATTATGGTCAAGCCCGAAGTGGTCAGTGAGGACAACATGATCCTGCTGGCCCGGGATGTTGCCAAGAAGATCGAAGCTGAGCTGGAATACCCCGGCCAGATCAAGGTCAACGTCATCCGGGAAACCAAGGCTGTGGAATATGCAAAATAACAAAAATTCCCAATGGTTCGCCATTGGGAATTTTTTGTTACCGGGAATTTTAGGTGGACAAGTGCTGCACAATCCGTTACAATAATGTCAGAAAGAGAGAATTGGGAGGATATGCCTTTGAACATTCAAAAGAAGCGGGAGTTTCTGATTAGTTTTGCCTACTGGGCCATCATTGCGGCGGGGGGCTATCTGGTATGCGAGTACATCGTGCCCATTTCCGTGCCTTTTTTCCTGGGGCTGGGCATTGCCTGGCTGGCGGTGTGGGTCAGCCGGAAGCTCCACTGGGAAAGCAAAGCCCTGCGGATCTGGCTGGCAATTTTGATTTACGGTATTTTCGGAGCACTGCTGGCCCTGCTCATTGCCAAGGGCATCACCACCGTATCCAGTATTGTCCGCTGGCTGCCGGAGGTGTATGAACGGAAGCTGCTGCCCTTCGGGCAACTGCTTTACGACTGGTGCCTGGAATCTCTGGAAATGCTGGATCCCACGGTGCTCACCGTGCTGGAAAAGCTGCTGGACACTGCCCTGTCCAGCCTGAAAAGTTTGCTGACTTTTGTTTCCGGAGCGGCGGTGAATCTGGTTTCCGGCATCGCAACGGGGGTGCCCAGCCTGTTTCTGAGTTTGCTGGCCATGATCTTTTCTTCCGTATTTTTCGCAGCAGATTACGACCGGGTCACCTCCTTTGCCAAGGAAAACACCCCGGACGGGATCAAGAAGATTTTGTCCCAGGTGCAGTATTATCTGAAAAACACCCTGTTCGTGGTGATCCGCTCCTATGCTGCCATCATGCTGCTGACCTTTACGGAGCTGAGCATTTTGTTTTCCATTTTCGGCATTCAGGACGTCATGGTGAAGGCAGCCCTGATCGCTTTGGTGGATATCTTCCCCATTGTGGGCACCGGCACGGTGATGATCCCCTGGGCCATCATCTCTCTGGTGCTGGGCTATACCAAACTGGGCATTCAGCTGCTGGTGATCTATCTGATCGTCACAGTAATCCGCAACTATGTGGAACCCAAAATCGTGGGCACCCAGCTGGGGCTGCATCCCATCATCACCCTGATCGCCATGTTCATCGGCCTGCGGCTGTTCGGCTTTCTGGGGCTCTTCGGCCTGCCGGTGGGGATCTCCTTTTTGTGGAAGCAGCATTTGGAGAATCAGAGGAAAGCAACGGAAAATTCCTGAATATTGGAAAAATCCCCCAAGGTTTCACCTTGGGGGATCGTTTTTATTCCATTTCCACCATTTCTTCCTTCAGTTCGCCGGGACGGACCAGGAAGCGACGGATGGCGAAGAGCCCGGCGATACAGGCGATACAGGCTAAGTTGGACCAGGGATCGTCATGGCTCAGCACCACATGCCGGGTAATAGCCACAGTGAGGACTTCCAGAATGTTGGCAGGGGTGGTATCGATGAGCATACGCACAAATTCCAGACCCACCACGATGCTCAGCAGATTGTGCAGCAGATGGCTTACATCTTCAAAATAGGCACTGCCGGTGGTGACCATCTGATACACTTCCATGCCCAGTGCTCCCAACAGGGCCAGCATGGTCACGGCGGCGATGCCCTGCTCCATGATATGGATGGCACGGCGGAACAGATGCTCCACCCGGTGGTCGTGTTTGCCCACCTTGTCGTAGTAGGCTTTTACTTTCGGGTCATCGCTGTAAGGCTTGGGATGGCTCATGGCAAAACCTCCGGGAATAATGATAAATTCAGAATTACAAATTACGAATTACAATTTGTAATTTATAATTCGTAATTCCCATTATACCGGAAAGTTCTGGAAAAGCAAAGAAAAATTTACTTATGGAAGTGGTCTTTCATTTCTTTTTTCGCCTGCTCCACTTCCTGCCACAGTTCTCTTGTGCTCATCCGCAAAACGCCGCTACGGAAGGAGCCCAGCTGCACCAGGGCATCGGAGGACGCTACCCTCACAGTATAACTGGGCCCGATCTTGTCCGCCAGGGCTTCGATGTAGGCATCGGCCGTTTCGCCCTCTTTGGTGTAGACTACCTGAATGTTGTGAAACTGGCTCTTTTCTCCGGGATTTCCCTTTTGTTTGTAGCCGTCAAACACCACTACCAGATGACATTTGGTAAAACCGGCGTAGCTGGAAAGTGCATCGCACAGCTGCCGCCGGGCGGCATCCAGGTCAGTCCTTGCCTGCTGGGCCAGGTCTTCCCAGGCAAAAATCACGTTGTAGCCGTCCACAATAATATATTTCTGTTTAGGGGGACGAATGGCGATCTCCTCCCGGGCGGGGCGGTTCTCCGCTTTTGCCCCATACTGGGGTCGCCGGATGGGACCGAACTCCCGCTCCATGATCTTTTCCAGCTCCCGGTCATCAGCAGAGAGGCGGCGGGTGAGGATCTCCGGGGCTTTTTCTTCTTTCAGGCCGCTTTCCAGGTGCATGTAGTCTTTGACCTGGTCCCATTTGACATTGAACCCGGCGCCATGGGCGCAGAAGACGGAATCCGGGGTATTTTCCAGATCCCCTGCCGGATCGTAGCCCAGTTCCGCAATGACCTTATCTGCATCGTGACAGGGGGCATAGCCGTGAAGGCTCAGCTGCAACTGTCCGGAGCCCTGGGTATAGGCTGCCAAAATCTGGGCATAGTCCCGGATCTCTGCCGCAGGTACCAGCCCTTTCAACGTGGACTGGCCACCGGATTCCTCCGGGGCTTCAAATGTACCACCCATTGTCCGAAAATCCGTGATGGCCCGGCCGATCTGCTCCCGGGGTACGGTAATGGAAAAATCATACCAGGGTTCCAGCAGCACGGACTTTGCCTGCATCAGACCCTGCCGGACGGCCCGGTAGGTAGCCTGCCGGAAGTCGCCCCCTTCGGTGTGCTTCAGGTGGGCCTTGCCGATGAGCAACGTGATCTTCATATCCGTAATGGGTGCCCCGGTGAGGACGCCCCGGTGGACTTTCTCCCCCAGATGGGTCAAAATCAGCTTCTGGTAAGCCACATCCAACACATCCGTGGGGCACACGGTATCAAACACCAGTCCGCTGCCCTGGGGCAGGGGTTCCAGCAGGAGATGGCATTCGGCGTAATGCCGCAGGGGCTCAAAATGCCCCACGCCTTCCACGGTGTTGGCAATGGTCTCCTTATAGAAAATTCGCCGGTCGTCCAGGGTAATATCCAGCCCAAACCGTTCCCTTGCCAGAGCCGTGAGAATTTCCATCTGGACTTTGCCCATGATCTGCACATGGATGGCACCGTTTTGTGCCAGCAGATGGAGCTGGGGATCTTCCTCTTCCAGCTGCCGCAGTTTGGGCAGCGCCACCGCCGGGTCCACCCCGGCGGGAAGATCCACCCGGTAGGTCATCACCGGTTCCAGCTCCGGAGCCTGCGCAGCTTCCGCTTTACCCAAGGCCTGACCGGCCCAGGTCTGGGTCAGGCCGGTTATCGCTACCAGCTCGCCTGCGGTGATGACTTCCGGTGCAGTAAATTTTTCGCCGGAATACTGTCGCAATTGCTGAATCTTTTCCTCTACGTTATGGTTATCTCGATTTACATAACGCAGCATTTCCCGGACTTTCAGGCTGCCGCCGGTGATTTTCAGCCAGGTCAGCCGGTTGCCCTGGGGATCCCGGGAGATCTTATAGACTTTGGCGGCAAAATCCCGGGGATATTCCGGTTCCGGGGCATAAGTATCCAGGGCATCCAGCAACGCACCCACCCCTTCCAGCTTCATGGCGGAGCCGAAGATCACCGGGAACAGCTTCCGGTTCTGAATGAGCTGGCGCAGATTGCCATCGGTGACGATGCCGCTTTCCAGATAGTTTTCCAGTAACGCTTCCTCGCACAGGGCGGCATTTTCGTTGATTTCCTCCCGGTCTGCACCAAAATCCACACAGCCGGTGCCAAATTCCCGTTGCAGCCGGGAAAGCAAAGCGTCCCGATCTGCACCGGGCAAATCCATTTTGTTCAGGAACAGGAAGGTAGGCACGCCGTAGCGTTCCAGCAGGTGCCACAATGTCCGGGTGTGGGCCTGAATGCCATCAGTACCGCTGATGACCAGCACGGCGCAGTCCAGCACCGGCAGCGTCCGTTCTGTCTCCGCGCCGAAGTCCACATGCCCCGGGGTATCCACCAGAGTAATGTGGCGGTGGGCCGTCTCCAGCCGGGCCTGTTTGGAGAAAATGGTAATACCTCTGGCCCGCTCCAAAGCGTGGGTATCCAGAAACGCATCCTGATGATCCACCCGCCCCAGCACCCGCCGGGCCCCGCTGCAATACAGTAACCCTTCCGAAAGCGTGGTCTTCCCCGCATCCACATGGGCAAGCAGGCCAATATTCAGAGGTCGTTTTTCTTCCATGGCATTGGTTCCTTCCGTGAAAACCGCTCTCCCCAATGGTCGGCGAGAGCGGTTTTTGTTGTGTTTTTCAGAGCTCCCTTAATTCCCCTTCCGGGCTTCCACCTCTTCGGCGACTTCCAGGGAGCGCAGGACGCTGTAGTTATCGAAGCGGGTGTCGCCGGTTTCGGTGACGAAGACCAGACGGGTGTCCGTTTCTTCAAAGGTCACCAGAGAGACCTTCTGGCCGATGGTTCCCGCATCCACATCCCGCAGGTACATCCGGCACCGGCCCTCCGGCAGCTGGAACGTGGGATCATCCACACAGAAGCCCAGTACGAAGTCATTGGAGCCGCAGGCCGTCATCAGAGTCTGGGCAGCAGATTGGAGAGCGGCAGTCTTGTCACCGTTGAAGATATACTGGTCTGAAGTGGGGAAGCAGAAGTAATCCAGCATCACTTCGTTAAAGCCCATGCTCTTCAGTTCCAGCGCCACAGAGGCGATCCAGTTGGTGGCGGTGGCGTTGGTGGGATCCAGCCAGTACATGCCGCCGGTATCCATCCACAGTCCCTTCCGGCTCAGCATGTACAGTCCGGAGGAAACGTTGTTGTTGCCAAACTCCCGGTCCCGGAAGGCACTGATCCGGGCGATGGTATAAAAGCCCTTGCTCTGCAATTTTTCCACCAGGGATGCCACCGCCGGGATATCCGTGCTGGCGGACTGGACAGCGCCGGAAAGCTGGCTTTCATAGAAGAAAGAGCCGTAGGGCCCCTTCATATCGATCATCACTGCCGTACCGGCGTTCAGCCGCTCGATCTGCAGCAGCACCGTGTCCATGTCCTGCTGGAACATGTCGCTGGTGATGTAGTAGCCGGAAAGCTGGGTCATTTTGTTGGAGGTGTCAATGGCGTTGGCACCTTCGTTGTAGTAGATGCTGATGTTGTGCTCAGCCTCCTTGGGCTTGGCGATCTCGCCTTCCACATCGTAGGCGGAGAGGTCAAAGTCCAGCCGGGCACCGTCGCTGGTGTAGACCACATACCGTTGCAGCCAAACCACCCAGCACAGCCAGACCACCAGCAGAATCAAAATCAAAACCAGAGCCACAGTACCGATACGCTGTAACGTCCGCCTGTGGCGATAGGGAATACTCATATGTTCTCCTTTCGGGAAATGTGAAATACTTTATAGGGGATAAGAGCCTTCCCCTTTGGGCAAGCGAAGCTTTCCAATAAACAATCGCCAGTGGCGATTGCTCCTTGAAAAGCGATGGTGCACGGCGTAAGCCGTGACGGAAGAGGCCTCTCCCGGTTTCGCTTCGCTCAACCACCCTCCCCAAAGGGGAGGGCATTGCGTGTGACCGCCGATCCCCCCACAAAAAACTGTCAATTGTCCACTGCCAACTGCGCCGTGACGCACCGCCAGTCTTCCTTCTCTCTGACCTTCGTCACCGTCAGGCCGGCGTCTTTCAGAGCGGACAGCACATCTTCCAACCGGACATCCAGAATGCCGGAGCAGATCAGGGTGGTGTCCTCCGTCATAAATTCCGGCAGAACCGGGGCAAGCCCGATGATGACATCAGCCACGATGTTCACCAGAACCAGATCATAATGTTCCTGAGACAGCTTCTGCATCAGATCTTTGTCTTCCGTGACGTTGCCGGTCAAAGCGGTGAAGGCCGGGGAAGTAAAACCATTGTAGGCGGCATTCTCCCGGGCAATATCCTCGGCCTTGGGGTCAATGTCCATGCCTACGGCACTTTCTGCCCCCAAACGTAAGGCGGCGATGGACAAAATGCCGCTGCCGCTGCCCAAATCCAGGCACCGGAAGCCGGGGCGTACCGTCTGTTCCATCTGCTCCATGACCATTTGGGTGGAGGGATGGGCACCGGTGCCGAAGGTCAGGCCGGGATCCAGAATGATCTTCTTCCGCTGCGTTTCTTCCTCTGCGTTCCAGTAGGGAACGACCACCAGAGTTTCGCCCACTTCCTGAGGGGGATAGTTATCCTTCCAGCTTTCCTCCCAGTTGGTCTCCGGCAGGGGAGCTACGGTTTTGGTCAGGTGCAGTTCGTCAAGAGCCGCATCCAGCCGCTCCATGTCGCTTTTGTCCGTGTCTTCCAGATACAGCTTGATCCGGGACAGACCCTGCAATTTCTGCTGTAAACTCTCGTCAATATAATCCCAATAGGCCCGGTTTTCTTCCAGGAAAGTCTCGAATTCCTCCTGATCTTCAATGACCAGATCAGAAAACCCCTTTGCCGTCAATTGGGTGACCACACTGCCGCAGGTATCGGCAGCGGTGTTAATGGTGATTTCCAGCCATGCCATGGCGTATTTCCTCCTGATACACACATTCTCAACTTACATTCTAACGCAAAACAAGGAAAATGACAACAGAAAATGTCTGAATTTTTTGTGTACCACTTCCTATTTTCGCAGAATTGGTATATAATAACGGTTATATTGGTGAATGTATACCTTTGCCCCCTCTCCGGGACGGCAAATTGCGGCCGTTGGCCGCCGGGGCGTCGAGGGCGCCGCCCCCTACGACAGAAGACCCAATGTAACCTCAAAACAGAATCAGGAGCGCTTATGATCGAAACCATGACTTTACGCCCCGGCATTACCCTGCGGCTGTGCCGGGATACCCGCTTTAAGCAGGGCTGTCTGAGCTTCCAGCTGGTTCGCCAGATGGACAAAACAGAATCTGCCCCCAATGCCCTGCTGCCCTCTGTCCTCCTTCGGGGCACCACAGTCCATCCGGATCTGCAAGCCATTACCCAGCGGCTGGATGAACTTTACGGAGCCTCCGTCAGCCCTCTGGTGCGCCGGGTGGGAGACTATCAGACTACCGGCCTTTACTGCGGCTTTATGGACGACCGGTTCGCCCTGCCCGGAGACCGGGTGATGGAGCCTATGCTGGCCTTTTTGGAGGAACTTCTGCTTCAGTCTCCCCTGGAAAACGAGGGATTCCTCCCGGGATTTGTGGAAAGTGAGAAGAAAAACCTGATTTCCACCATCGAATCCGAGTTGAATGACAAGCGTGCCTACGCCAATGGGAAACTGTTGCGGATCTTGTGCAACGAGGATCCCTTCGGCTTGCCCCGGTTGGGAGAAACAGAGGACGTAGCCGCCATTACCCCAAAGGCTCTGTATGACCACTACCGGAAAATTCTGGCAGAAAGTCCCATTGAAATTTTCTATGTAGGCAGCGCCAACAAAGAAGAAGTGTCCGCCCTGCTGATGCCGCTGGTGGAAAAGCTACCCCGGAACGGTAAGCCTCTGGCTCACCAGACTCCGCTGCAAATCGGGGCTGGCCGCCACGAGGTGGAAGAAATGGACGTGGCTCAGGGCAAGCTCTGCATGGGCTTCACCGTGCCCATTACCAACCGGCAGCCGGAGTTTGCTGCCATGCAGGTGATGAATGTGATTTTCGGTTCCGGCATGACCAGCAAGCTGTTTATGCATGTTCGGGAGAAGCTGTCTCTGTGTTACTCCATCGGTTCCAGCTATTATGGCTCCAAGGGCATTGTGCTGGTTCACGCCGGTATCGACTTTGACAAGGAAGATCAGACCCGGCAGGAAATTTTGCGGCAACTGGATCTGTGCCGGGAGGGCCAGATCACCAAGCAGGAACTGAAAGCCGCCAAGGAAGCCCTGCTTTCTTCCCTCCGGGCTACCCACGATTCCCCCGGCGCCATGGAGGGCTTCTATGCCACCGCCGCCCTGGGAAGCCTTTACTATACCCACGCCGGGTATATGGAAGCGGTGGAGAGGGTCACCATTTCCGATGTAGTGGCCTGCGCCCGGCAGATCAGCCTTCACAGCAGTTATTTTCTGAAAGGAGGGAGCCAATGAAAAAGACCTATTACCCCGAGCTGGATGAGACACTGTACACAGAAACCATGGAAAATGGCCTGACGGTGTGCATCGTGCCGAAAACCGGCTTTTCCAAGAAAATGGCCTATTTTGTCACGGATTACGGCTCCATTCACACGAACTTTTCTCTGAATGACAAAGTATATCAGGCGCCTGCCGGTGTGGCCCATTATCTGGAACATAAGATGTTCGACCTTCCCGGTGAACGGGATGTTTCCGCGGAATTTGCGGAATTGGGTGCCATGACCAATGCCTTCACCAGCTACGACATGACCTCCTACTACTTCTCCTGCACGGAGAATTTTGATGCTTGCCTGCGGCTTCTGCTGGAATTCGTCTCCACTCCCTATTTTACGGAAGAAAGCGTGGAAAAGGAGCGGGGCATCATCGATCAGGAGATCGGCATGAATCTGGACAGCCCGGACAGCGTGGTATTTGACCGGCTCATGGAAGCCATGTACCGCACTCACCCCATCCGGGTGCCGATTTTGGGCACCTCCGAGACCATTCGGGAGATCACCCCGGAAGTGCTCCACCAGTGCCACCGGGCTTTCTACGCCCCGGGGAATATGCTGCTGTGCGTGGTGGGCGATGTGGAGCCGGAAAGCGTCCTCACCGCCGCCCGGGAGATGCTGGGTTCTGCTTCTCAGGAAGTGGGGCAGAAAATCTGCCACCGGGAAGAGGAAATGACCGTCTGCCAACCGGAGACCGAAACCGCCATGGAAGTGGCCATGCCCATGTTTGAGCTGGCCTTCAAGTGTGAAGCCGTGGGCCGGGGCGACGATGCCATCCGCATGGAAATGGTGGCGGATCTGGCCGCGGAAGCCCTGTTCGGGGAATCTTCGGAACTGTATCTGAAGCTTTACGAAGAGGGCATCATCGATTCTTCCTTCGGCGGCGGATTTGAGACCATTGACGGCTGCGCCATGCTGCTGTGTTCCGGAGATTCCGACGACCCCAGAGCCCTCCGGGAAGCCCTGCTCCGGCAGGCAGAAAAGCTGAGCAAAGAGGGAATTCCGGAAGAGAATTTCCTGCGGATGAAGCGCAGTGCTCTTGGGCGGCGGATCCGGGCACTGGATTCCTTCGATGCCACCTGCTTCCGGATCTGCGCTTACCACTTCTCGGATTTTGACTATTTCCGCTTCCCGGAAGTCTACCGCAGCATCACCCCGGCAGAAATTCAGGAATTCTTAGCCCGGGTAGTAAAACCGGAACGGTGCAGCTTGTCCATTGTCAAGCCAATTGACAGTGATGCTTCGTAGGGGACGGTTTTCCCGTCCCGGCGGCCACAGGCCGCAATGCCCTCCCCTTTGGGGAGGGTGCCCCAGTGTGTGCACTGGGGCGGGAGAGGTGTCACGATAACAATCATCCCTGACGTATGGAGGTGGTGCGTAGCCGGAACACCTCTTCCGACCTCGCTACCGCTCGGCCACCTTCCCCAAAGGGGAAGGCATTGTGGGCTGTCGAAGGCAATTCTGCATTTTGCACTCTGCATTCAGCATTTGCAAAAACTCCTCACTCATTTATCATTAAGGAGCAAATATCCATGAATCCCAGTTATTATTCTTCCATTTCCTTTCCCTTTCTGGGGCTGGAAGTGAATCCACCCAGAACCCTTTCCATTGGACCCCTCAGTGCCCATTATTATGGGGTCATCATCGCCTTTGGTCTGATTCTGGCCGCCTGGTACTGTTCCAAACGCAGCAAGGAATTCGGCCTGACCGAAGACCATGTACTGGATGGTATTCTCTGGGTCACCCCCTTTGCCATTGTCTGTGCCCGCATTTACTATGTGGCCTTCTCCTGGGACATGTATGCGGAAAATCCCATTTCCGCCCTGTACATCTGGGAAGGGGGCATTGCCATTTACGGCGGTGTCATCGGTGCGGTCATCGGCGTGGCTGTCTTTACCAAAATCAAGAAAATTCGCCTGTCTGCCACACTGGATCTGGTGGCTCTGGGTTTCCTGCTGGGGCAGGCCATTGGCCGCTGGGGCAACTTCATGAACCGGGAAGCCTTTGGTGCCGCCACGGATTCCTTCTTCCGGATGGGACTGTACAACACCAAAACAGGGCTGTGGGAATATTATCATCCCACCTTCCTGTATGAATCCGTGTGGAATCTGACAGGTTTCGTGGTGCTGTCATTGCTGGTAAAGCACCGGAAGTACGACGGGCAGATCGCCCTGGGCTATGCCGCCTGGTATGGTCTTGGCCGGTGCCTCATCGAAGGGCTCCGGGTGGACAGCCTGTGGTGGGGCCCCTTCCGGGTCAGTCAGGTGCTGGCCGGGGTCACCTGCGTCGTGGCCGTCAGCGTCCTGCTGTGGCAGAAGCAAAAGAAACACGCCCCGGAAGATATGTTCGTCCACCAGGTGGAAACCCCTTGACGGTGCATCCCACAAAATCCCTGTAAATGTCAATGAAAAAGTGAGCCAGGCGTTCATGAATTTTTGAGCCACCAA
>CAYXUI010000050.1:0-12422 GCA_964468195.1 uncultured Oscillospiraceae bacterium
GTATCGCGCTTGGTTCGGGTCCAAGAGGCCTCGGGTTCGAATCCCGATACTCCGATAAAAAAGGAAGTCCACCGCCAGGTGGGCTTCCTTTTTTATCAGGCTGAGGGATTCGAAAGGGCGGCCCCAGTGCGCACACTGGGGCAAAAGTGTCCGGTGGACACTTTTTAGCCCGTGGGAGAATCCCGCCTTTCCCGGGCGCACCCCGTAGGGGTGTGGACGGGAAAGGAAACAGATTTACGAATCAAGGCTTGTAGGGAAGTCCACCGTCAGGTGGGCTTCTTTTTTATTGGGCAGAGGACTTGGAAAGGGTAGCACCCCAACTGACTGGTGCTCGCAGGGCGGGGGCATGCCCCCCCGCCGAAAATTGGCCTACAATGCATTAACCCTCAATAATCAAAGACCACTTTCCTGCAACTCTCGCAAATATTGGCGGCGATGTGTGTACGGTGGCTGGGTTTTAATTCTGTGATCTTTACAAAGCCGTCGGCCTTTGCGGCATTTTGGAAAACCCCCGGTACTTCGTTTGCAAAGCTGAAAGCACCGTCTTTGCTGCAAAACAGATAGCCGCTTCTCATTTCTTTTCCACATTTTGGACAGGTCATAATTATACCTCCCGTTAGTCGGATCCTGCAAAGTGTTGACTGATTTTTAATGCTTCCTGAAGTTTTTGCTCAAAATCCTCCGCTTTTACCAGGGCGATGCCCTCGGCTTCGTCTCCCAGTACCACCAGCCGGTCGCCGTCACGGAGGCAGAAGGTGTCTCTGGCGGCTTTTGGAATCACGATCTGGCCCTTGCTTCCCAGGGTAACGGTGCCCCAAAGGTGCTTCCCGGCAGGCGCAGGTGGGATTTTGGTGCGACCTATTTGGTCGTTCTGGTGAAGCAGAGAATCGATGGTAATGCCATAGAATGCGGCCAGACGGTCGCATTTTTCAATGTCCGGTATGGTTTCTCCCTGTTCCCATTTGGCGTAGGACTGCCGGGAAATGCCGATGACTTCGGCAATCTGCTCCTGGGTCATGCCTTTTATGTTGCGCAGTAAAATCAGATTATCGGCAAGCATATGCTCACTTCCTTTCTGACTCCCATTATACGCCGGGGCAAAGGTTTTTTCCACCATACAAACTTGTCATATTTTTCCTTCCTACGTTAAGTTTGCCTGCCTGACCCGGGGAAATTTTCGACCTTGACTCTACAACTGTTGTAGAGTATATAATATGTGGGCTTAACGTTTTAAGGAGGCTCTATATATGGAGAAAAATTTGACCAGTGGCAGCGTATTTAAGAACATTCTGATTTTCTCGCTGCCTTATTTCCTTTCCTATCTGCTGCAAACCCTGTATGGAATGGCTGACCTGTACATCATCGGCCAGTTCGGTGGCGTTGCGGATTCTTCCGCTGTTTCCATCGGCTCCCAGGTCATGCACATGCTCACCGTCATGATCGTGGGTCTTGCCATGGGTGCCACGGTTTTTATCGGCCAGGCCATCGGCGGCAATGACAAAAAGAAAGCCGCCACAGGCATTGGCAATACCATTACTATCTTTATGGCTGTTTCCATAGTGCTCACCGTTATTCTGGTGGCCCTGGTAAAGCCCATTACGGCCCTCATGTCCACCCCTGCAGACGCTGTTGACGGCACCATCGACTATTTGACAATCTGCTTTATCGGCATTCCCTTCATCACGGCGTACAATGTGATCAGTGCCATTTTCCGTGGCATGGGGGATTCCAAAAGTCCCATGTATTTTATCGCCATTGCCTGTGCTGCCAATATTGGGCTGGACTATCTGTTCATGGGTGCCTTCCACATGGGGCCTGCCGGTGCAGCCCTCGGCACCACACTTTCCCAAGCCATCAGCGTGATCGTATCCCTGGCCGTGATTTTGAAGCGGAAAACCGGTATTTCTTTGACAAAAGCCGACTTCAAGCCCTATCGTCCTGTCATGCGCAACATCCTGACCATCGGCATTCCCGTTGTCTTGCAGGATGGTCTGATCCAAATCGTCTTTATCGTCATCACCATCATTGCCAATGGCCGGGGACTCAGCGATTCTTCCGCTGTTGGCATCGTGGAAAAGGTCATGAGTTTCCTGTTCCTGGTACCCTCCTCCATGCTCTCCACCGTTTCCGCATTGGGGGCGCAGAATATCGGTGCCGGGAAGCCGGAGCGTGCGGTGGACACCCTGCGCTATGCGGCATTCCTCGCCGCAGGATTTGGCTGTATCGTGGCGATTGCCATTCAGTTCTGTGCAGAGCCGGTGGTTTCCCTGTTCACGGATGCAACCACCGCCGAGGGCGCAGAGGTCATCCGTTTGGGCGGTCAATATCTCCGGGGTTATGTGTGGGACTGCATTTTTGCAGGTATTCATTTCTGTTTCAGCGGCTATTTCTGTGCCGTTGGAAAATCCGGGATTTCCTTCCTGCACAATATCATCGCCATCGTCTTGATGCGTGTTCCCGGTGTGTATCTGACCTCGAAACTGTTCCCCACAACGCTGCTGCCCATGGGTTTGGCTACCGCTTCCGGCTCAATTATTTCTGTGGTGATCTGTGTAATTGCGTTTACAATGCTGATGAGGAAAAATAAGCAAAATGCTCTGAACGGTTAAAAGGACAAAGTCTATGAAAGTTTACAAAGGAAATATTTTGACTTGTGATCCGCAAAATCATGTCTACCGTTTTTTGGTGGAAGAGCATGGCCGCATTGTCTATGTGGGCAATGAACTTCCTGCTATCTACAACAAAGTGTCACGAGTTGCGTTGGGCGAAAAGGTACTGGTTCCAGCCTTTGGAGACAGCCATATTCACTTTGCAAGTTATGCCACTTTCCGGGCGGGATTGAATGTTTCCTGTGCCAAAAGTAACGCGGAAATTTTAGAAATGCTACGGCAATTTGTTCCCACCTGTAAGGATAAATTGGTGATTGCTTTTGGTGCATCCAACCATTCGGTCTGCGAAAAGAAATTACTGACCCGCAAGGAACTGGATTCTGTCTGCCCGGACAAGCCTTTGTTTATGGCAAAATATGATGGACATACCTGCATTGTCAATACCAAGCTGCTGAGCAAAATGCAGAAGAAAGCAGCGCATCTCCGGGGCTATCATGAGGAAACGGGAGAAATGAACCAACAGATAACAAGGGTATTCTGTATTACTCAGATGAAACTGTGATTTCGTTCTGTAAAAAAGCAAATCGGGAGGGCATGCAAATTGAACTCCACGCCATCGGGGATGCTGCTTTCGATCAAGCGGCCAGAGCAATCAAAGCAGCCTTAGACGATTTCCCAAGAAAAGATCACCGCCATACGATTATCCACGCCTGTCTGCCCACAAGCAGCGGGTTGCAAATCTGCGCCGAATACGGAATTAGCTTTGCTATGCAAAGTGCGCTGATCGATTGGGACAATGAGCCCAATGAATATTTGAAACAGATTTTAGGAGATCGTGCTGCAAAAATGAACCCATTTCGGAAATATGCGGATTTGGGGATCGTCATGTCCCTCAGTTCGGATGCACCATGTACCGCTCCTGATCCTATTTTGTGGATGTACAAAGCCTGTAATAATGGGGAGCAGTCCCTGACCATACAGGAAGCCTTGAAAATGTGTACCTACAATGTTGCATGGACTTCCTTTGACGAAAACGACCGTGGCAGCTTGGAACAGGGAAAAATTGCAGATATGGTCATCCTGTCCGGCAATCCCTATGATATTCCTACCACCAAGATCAATACGCTGAAAGCAGAACAACTGATCCTTGCTGGGAAGCGTTATGAAAACAGGACGGTGGCTCAACATGGATAAACAAAATCTTTTTTCCATCGGGGATGTGGCGAAGCTCTTTCATGTAAGCGTCAGCAGTCTGCGGCATTATGAAGATGTGGGGCTCATTACCCCGGAATACATCGATCCCGACAGCGGTTATCGCTATTACGGCCCACGGCAGTTTGAGGTGCTGAACAGCATCCGCTATCTGCGTGCCCTGGATATGCCGCTAAGGGAAATCGGAGACTTTCTCAACAATCGGGATGTGGAGCGGATGGAAGAAAAACTGCTGACGCAAAAGCAGGCGGTCATTGACAAACAGGCAGAACTGAAACGCATTGAGCGAAAAATCGACAATCGCTTGCAAATGATTGCAAATGCCCAAAGTTCCGCGTTTGATACGGTTGGGCTGACCCACAAAAACAAATGCCGTATGGTTTGGGTGGGTGACTCGCTGAAAATCCGTGGTTTTCTCGACATGGAGGCACCCATGCGGCGACTGGAACAGGAACAGGCGGAGGCAGTGGTTTTTCTCGGCAAGGTAGGCGTTGGCATTGTCCCGGAAAATCTGGAAAGAGGTGCATTTGACAGCTACGATGGCATCTTCCTGATTTTGGATGAGGAAGATCATTTTGAGGGTGAAACCACGCTTTTGCCGGAAACCCTCTGCGCTACCATCCGCTTCCGCGGCAGCCACGCCGAAGCCCCGGCACAATATCAAAAGCTGCTCGCCTATATCCGGGAGCATAAACTGAAGATCAGCGGCTTTTCCAGAGAGATCACCATGATCGATTACGGACTGACCAACGATTTGAGCAAATTTGTAACAGAAATCAGCATTCCGGTTCTGGATAAATAAAAAATACTTCCCTGGTCTGTTTTGCGGATATCCCCATAGACTAACCATAAGAGGTGACGCTATGGGATATCGGATCGACTATCCAGGGGTGGGAAAGAGAAAGAAAACAAGGCGACCCCGGCGAGCAGTGCTGACCGGGGTGGCATTGCTTTTGTTTCTGTGGCTGGTTCGCCGGTTTTGGCCGGAAGGGTGGCAGGTGCTGACCGGTGTGTTGTGGCCGAAAAATACTGCGGTGGCGGTGCAAACGTTGGTGGAGCAACTGAAAACCGGAACGTCCGCAGCGGAAGCGCTGGCGGTATTTTGCCAGAGTCTGGTGGAGGGCAGCGGTGAAATGGTGCCTTGACCCCTGGGCAGCGATAGCCGGGGCGTTTCTTCTGATGATGGTGCCCCTTACCTGGCTGGGGGCTTGTGTCGTTGCAGCAGCCTTTCATGAAGCTTGTCATCTTCTTGTGGCAAAATGGGTGGGAGCAGAGATCGAAAGCCTGACCATCGGTGTTTCAGGCGCCAGAATTTCCGCCCGGTTCCCGGATCGGAAAGGAGAATTGCTGACGGCGCTGGCAGGACCGGTGGGGAGCCTGCTACTGCTGGGACTGCTTCCTGTTGCACCACGACTGGCGCTCTGTGGCGGGGTTCAGGGCGTTTATAATCTGCTGCCCCTGTACCCCAAAGACGGTGGCAGGGTGCTGAAATGCCTGCTGGAAATGGTTCTTCCGCAACAGTCAGAAAGGCTCTGCCGGTGGATGGAAATCACTGCGCTGCTGATACTGGTAGTGCTGGCGGTTTGGGGGAGCTTCGGGTTGAAAATTGGTATCTGGCCGGTGGTGATGGTGGGAGTGCGCTGCCTGAGGTGGTTTTGTCAGAAAAATTCCTTGCAAATAGTGGGGAATCAGGGTACAATAGGGCTACCAATCACAAAGAGGTAATGCTATGACCGAACGGAAACAGCGCATTCTCCCCACCGTGCAGAAGCCTGCCCGGTATACCGGCGGAGAATGGGGCGAGATCAAAAAGAATTTGGCGGATGTCCGGGTGCGGGTGGCCTTCTGCTTCCCGGATACCTATGAGATCGGCATGTCCAATGTGGGCATGCGGATTTTGTATGGCGTGATGAACGAAATGGATGGGGTCTGGTGCGAGCGTGTCTTTGCCCCCTGGGGAGACATGGAGCAGGCCATGCGGGAAGAAAAGCTTCCCCTGTGGGCACTGGAAAGTCAGGACGCTGTCCGGGACTTTGACATGATCGCCTTTACCATCGGCTATGAAATGGCCTATTCCAATGTGTTGAACATGCTGGACTTAGCCGGAGTTCCCCTGAAAGCTGCGGAGCGGAAGGGACTGAAAAACATCGTCTTTGCCGGCGGTGTCTGCGCCTTTAATCCGGAGCCTTTGGCGGAGTACATCGACTTCTTCTCTCTGGGAGAAGGGGAGGAGAGCACGGTGGAAATCGTCTCCCTCTATGACAAGGCCAAGGCGGAAGGCTGGAACAAGGAAACCTTCCTGATGGAAGTGGCGAAAATTCCAGGAGTTTATGTGCCTTCCTTCTACCGCCACGAATACAACGAAGACGGCACTCTGGCGGCCATCGTTCCTTTGAACGGTGCCCCGGAGAAGATCACCAAGCGGATCGTGGAAGATCTGGACAAGGTCTATTACCCTACCAAAATGATCGTTCCCTCCACGGAGATCGTCCACGACCGGGCCAATCTGGAAGCCTTCCGGGGCTGCATCCGGGGCTGCCGGTTCTGTCAGGCAGGATTCAGCTGCCGCCCGGTGCGGAAGAAGAGCCCGGAGGTACTGTACCGTCAGGCGGTGGAAGTGCTGGAAGATTCCGGCTTCCATGAAATCACTGTATCCAGCCTGTCCACCTCCGATTACCGGGGGTTGAAGGAGCTGACGGATGAACTGATCCCATACTGTGACAGCCGTCACATCAGTCTGTCCGTGCCCTCCCTCCGGGCGGATAACTTCTCCCGGGAGCTGATGGAGAAATTGCAGACCGTCCGGAAAAGCGGCCTGACCTTCGCACCGGAGGCAGGTACCCAGCGGCTTCGGGATGTCATCAACAAGAACCTGACGGAGGAAGAAATCCTGAATACCTGTGCTCAGGCCTTTTCTGGGGGCTGGAACAATGTGAAGCTCTACTTCATGCTGGGTCTGCCTACGGAAACAGATGAAGATGTTTTGGGCATTGCGGAGCTGGTGTATAAGGTCATCCAGACTTGGAAGGCCAATGCCAGCAACAAAAAGCGGGGCCTGCGGGTTCATGTGGCCACGGCCTACTTTGTGCCAAAGCCCCATACGCCCTTCCAGTGGGAAAAGCAGATCACCCCACAGGAATATCTGCGGCGGTGCAAGCTGCTTAAATCCCATTTCTATTCCAAGTCCATCGTCTACGACTACCACAGCCCGGATCTGAGCCGGCTGGAAGCGGTCTTTGCCCGGGGCGACCGGCGGCTGGGACCTGTCATCGAGACGGCAGTCCGCAGCGGTGCCCGGCTGGATGGCTGGGATGAATATTTCAATTATGCCAAGTGGTACGATGCCTTCCGGCAGTGCGGCGTGGACGAGGACTTCTACACCGTCCGGGGATATGGGGAGGATGAGATCCTGCCCTGGGATACCATCGATGTGGGTGTCAACAAGCGTTTCCTCCTGCGGGAACGGAGACGGGCCTACGAGGCCACGGTGACTCCGGACTGCCGCCACGGTTGCGCCGGGTGTGGTGCCAACAGATTGCTGAATGAGGTGGCCTGCGATGATTAGAGCACGGTTTGAAAAGACGGGCAATGCCCTGTACATTTCCCATCTGGATCTGATGCGGGTGTTCCAGCGGGCCTTCAAGCGGGCAGGACTGAAACTGACCCATTCTCAGGGCTTCAACCAGCGGGCATCGGTTTCCATCGCCCTGCCCCTGAGCCTTGGGGTGGAGAGCCACTGCGAGCTGCTGGACTTTGAACTGGAAGAGGCGGTCAGCTGCCCGGAGATCCTCCGGCGGCTGAATGAAAGCCTGATCGACGGGGTCAAGGTGCTGGAAGTCTATGAGCAGGGGAGCAAGATCAAAAATATTGCCTATTTGGACTGCTGCCTGACCCTGGAATACGACGGCGGCATCCCGGAGGACGCACAGGTACAGCTGGAAGAACTGTTCCACCGGCCGGAACTGACGGTGGAGAAGAAGGGCAAGAACGGCGTAACGGAGCAGGATATTATCCCGCTGATCCGCAGCATCCGTTTGGAAGCGGAGACGGAAAAGGAACTGACTATCCACGCCCGGATCTGCTGCCAGAATCCCAGCCTGAACCCCATGCAGCTGCATGCTGCCATTGAAAAATACGCCCCGGCGCTGAAACCGGACTTCGTCCGCTGCTGCCGGGAAGAAATCTACGATTGTAACGAAACTGTTTTCAGATAAGGAGAAAGAATATGGAAGAACTGATTATGCTGGACGAGTGCCCTATCTGCCAGGGGGCGGGTATGCTGATGCACGAGGGCGGCTGGAGCGTCCAGGTGGAATGCTGTGATTGCAGCGCCCACACCATTTATATGGAGTACGGCAGCGAGGACGAGGAGAAGGAAGCCGAAAAAATGGTCGCCCACCTGTGGAACATCGGCAAAGTCGTCACCAGCGAGCGGGGCGAGTAAAAAGAAAAGTTCCGGTTTTACCGGGAAACGGCCAGAAAAGCGGAGAAATCCATCCGCTTTTCTGGCTCCGAAAAATTTTTTAAAAAATTTGAAAAAAACACTTGCATTTTCCGAAGTTATGTGTTATCATATCGAAGTCGTCAGGGAGACGGCAACAAACAAAACAAAATATCCGGGTGTGGCGAAGTTTGGTATCGCGCTTGAATGGGGTTCAAGAGGCCTCGAGTTCGAATCTCGACACTCGGACTTTGGAAAGACGTTTTTTAGGGTTTTGCCCTGAAAAACGTCTTTTTTCTAACTTTTCAAAAAGGCTCTGTGTTTGGGTTTTGAGGGCTATTGCTTACATATTGCTTACAACTTTTTGGTGCTGGAAAGCTCGTTTACGATCTTCCGGAGACCGTCAATTTCTGTGTCCTGATAGTGCCGCAGCATCTCCGTGCTGGTGTGGCCGATCAGGGATAGCTTGTCCTTGTCCGGGGCTTTCACATCCTTCATCATTGTGGCGAAGGTGTGGCGGCAGCTGTGAGGCGTGTAGGTGCGCCGGTTCTGGCCGTTGACTTCTATAATCGGGTTTTCAATACCGCAGGCTTCCAGGGC
Source organism: uncultured Oscillospiraceae bacterium (assembly GCA_964468195.1). Taxonomy (GTDB): domain Bacteria; phylum Bacillota; class Clostridia; order Oscillospirales; family Oscillospiraceae; genus Faecousia. The sequence goes on from CAYXUI010000050.1 coordinate 8,863, forward strand.
ATTGTAAAAGTGTTCCCGGTACACTTCGAGCCGCATACGTTCTCCGCTGGTGTCTCCGAACAGTGCGCCGGATGTTCTACCGGCGGTCAGCCGGTCAATGGTAGACTGAATCACAGGGGACACGGGGACGATGCGGTTCCGGCCTGCGTCTGTTTTTGCGCCGCCGGTAATTGTCTTGTCCGTCGGGTTATAGTCGCTTACATCCAGCTCCAGAAGCTCAGAGGGGCGGAAGCCCAGGTAACAGTCCGCAACGATATAATCTGCATAGGGGATTTTGCCCACCTGCTTTTCCAGCTTTTGCAGATCCGCCAGCGGCAAGCCTTCCTTGCCGATACCTTTTGCACCGCCGACAACCAGATAGGGGCCGATGTTCAGCGTGGCAATGTGCCGGGGGATGGCATACTTGTACAGCAGACCACACAGGGCTTTCATATTCTCCTGCGTCCGTTTTCCCGGAACATCATCCATGCACTCCTGCAAATCGTCCACGGTGATCTCCGACATCTTCAAATACCAGACCGGGCGGAAGTGCTTTTTGGCTGCACGGTAGCAGTTGATCGTGTCCTTTCCTGCTCTGTGGGTCGGCTCCCATTTGTCATACAGCTGCAAAAAGGTGATCTGCTTTTGCTGCTCCCGCTTGCTTTCCTGGGTCAGGTTCGGCAGGTAGGCGAGGGCATCCCGCTTTGTTTTGAAGCCGGACTTGCTGGCTGTGACCTTGTGCATCTTTCCGTTGTCATCCACGCTGTAGCGCAGCACCCGGAAAGCGACCCATGTTCCGTTTTCCCGCTTGTAGACGCTCCCGGTGCCGTTTCCCCGACTTTTTGTCCGCTGCTGAATACTTTGCTTTGTGCCGCAGCTTGGGCAGAATTTCGCCCCCTCCGGCAGCTCTGCGTGGCATTTTCTGCATTTTTCCATAGCTACCTCCTTCGTTTCAGCCCTCCCGGCGTTTGATTCCGGGAGGGCTGTTTTTGTTTTGCTTAAATGCGTTTTCCACTTTTGATAATGTCCGCTATGATTTGCTTAGGGCGTTTTTCCCAGAGATACACATCACAGGCGAGAATCAATCTGCGCTTGGCACGGCTGATGGCTGTATTGATGACATGCCTTCCTTCCGGCCTTGTGGAATCTACGAAATACGGATTGTTGGCATCTACAGCACTGAATATGACGGTATCCCATTCCTGCCCCTGCGAACTATGCACAGTCATAACGGAGTGCCTGTATTCCTTTGGAAGCTTATTTCTTAGCAATCTGACTTGCCCCCGGTATGGTGTCAGAATGGCGGTTTGATCCGGGGAATACCGTGTAATTATATTTGAGATTGCTTCTACTTCTGCAAGATTGCTTCTGGAATACTCTCCGGGTCTGTATTTCGCATCCAGAATGAGTATCTCAAAATTCGATTTGCTTGCGCCGGTAAAACCGTTTCCGTAGATGTGCTTTTCGAGAATTTGTGCCAGAACTGATCCGAAACGGTAAGATGTGCTTAATGGAAAATACTGAATCCCGTCAAAGGTAGGCTCCGTTCTGCGACAGTAGTTTTCCTCAAAAAGCTTTCCCAAAGAACCATGAAGCAATTCTGGATAATAGGTCACAGGCAGTGCCCATAAGCAAACAGGAGCATTTTCTATTTTAATCTCGTTCATGGCGCATACAGGTTCGAGCTGTTTATGATCGCCAAGAAATGTAATTGGTGCTTCACTAAAAAACGGAATCATTCCACGGATGATGGAAGTATATCCAGCTTCATCAACAAAAACATGACATACTGGCTTTTCAGGAAATGGGCTATTGTTATCGAGCATATAGCCCATAGTGGAATCTATTGTTCCTGCAATTACCAACGCCGATTTTTCGTGTTCCGTCAGTCTTGCATTGGCAATCAGATTTTTAAGCTCATCTATGTTGGCTTGTGCCTTTTCCAGTGAATGATATTCGCTGTCCGCTTTTATAATCTCCACATTTTTTGCCAAAGAATCTATATATTCTTCTAGCGGCTGTGTAGAAAAAGGCTCTGTTCGCATTGCTTCGGTTAAGATACGCTGATATTCACCGTCAAGCATGGTGATTTCATAAAGTTCGGCGATGAGATTGTCAATTTTTGCTCTGCATTCTGCTATGGCGGCAGAATGTTCCATCAGACTGTTTGACAATTCCACTAATGCAGAGGATGTGTCTTCGATTGCTTGTTCTATTTTCGCTTGCTCAATTCTCAGGGCCATTAGATCAACAGACAATCGGCTGCTTTCCGAAAGGATAAGTTTTCGGTCATTTCGTCTAAATAGAACATAAGAAAGCTTCTGCGATAGTTTATCATTCTGCTTTATGAGTCTTTCGCGGGCATTGACCTCAGATCGTAGACTTACAATTTGTGATTGCAACGAAAGTGCAGCTGATATATTGGATTCTCTTTCTTTTTGCGCCAGATCCAGTGCATTTGTTCTTTGTAATAGTTCTGTTTGATAGTGCGCAATACTTTGTATTAAGGGCTGCGTTTTGCTGTGAAGGTTGCGGCATTCACGCAGTTTTATTTCAGCAAATTCTAAATTACGTAGAATTTTAACCGCCGTTCTCCGTTCATCCTCTGCTATGCGCAATTTCTCTTTGTAATTTGCCAGCACTCTTTCGGCATCGGGATCGCCGATTACTTGTGGGTACTTTTCCGCAAATTTGTCCGAAGAAATTCCTGCACGATAAACCAACTTCAAATTGATTCCGGCTTCTGCCAGAACCGGGAGTACGCCGTACAACATTTGATCTACAGCGTTGTTGGTTGGTGCCATTAAAACCACACGTTTCTGCGCCAGCATATATTGCATAACGCTACGGCAAAGAACCTTTTGCGTTTTTCCTGTTCCCGGCGCACCACTAACATAAGATACCGGGCACTTCGGAATGTTGAACACTGCATCAAGCTGTTCATCCGACAGGCCTTCCAGCAGATCTGGTGGTAGCGAGGGTAACTCCGTAAATTTTCGTTCCCGAAAAAATGGTGCGCCCCCTGAATAGAATGTCAGGATCCGCTTGACCAGAAAACGCATATCTGAAACAACCTTAATTTTTGTCGGTTCTAAATCGCTGAGTTTTTCTGAGCTGATGCGTTCATCTTGAATATATAGTGCCGGTGGCCTTCCCTTCGATGAGGATGCCAATATTCTGATGTGTTTCTCATGTACACCGTTTACCCAAATTTGACAATACTCCGTGTTGACAATGCGCTCCGAAAGAGCAAGGGTGTACTTGGTTTTCTCCTGTGTCGAAATGATGGCATAAACATCAACAATTTTCATTCCCGCAAATTGCTTATTCTCGTTTAAGAAGGTTAAGTACTGAGAAGCGGAAAGGGCGGCGAGGCGTGGGAAATCCGATGGCTTGAAGTTGAATTGTTCGTGTTGTTGCTCCATGTGGATTCCTCCGGCTAATCGATTCTTTTATGAGGTTCTGTCCGTTTTATTGGACAGAACCTGTGCTATGGTATTTGTGTAAATCGAACACACGTTCAATTATAGGAGGGTGGTTGTATGAAGGAAGAACGGAAAGAATTGAAAGAACTGATTGAG
>CAYXUI010000051.1:0-12230 GCA_964468195.1 uncultured Oscillospiraceae bacterium
TTCATGAGCGTTTACCTGCTAAGTGGCTCACTTTAATATTAGCGTTTACACCAATTTCATGCGCACTGCGATTTACTTCATTTCTTTCCATATCTATAACATCATTTGACACCTGATAATGCGATCGCCAAACCACTACCATCCTATCATCGGAGGTTACTTTTTCATATACTAAAGTTTTTGTTTCCCCCGGTAGAACCGGGGGGTGTTGCGTTCCAAGCCACCGAGGAGAATCAAAACCACCGGCTTCCGCCGGTGGTTTTGATTATACTAGTTCCAGTTCCTCAATATATTTGACGCCCTTACACTGGCTGAATTCATGGATGAACTCCATGTGGTCTGCCGGTTTTTCCAGGCCGACGAAGAAGTTGACACCTACCAGGTCGTCGTTCAGATTCTCTACCTTCCGGTTTATTTCCATATCATGGAGCTTAATTCCTCGGATTCGCAGTTCTGTCAGAAATACCCCCAGTGCCTCCATAGACTGGAACTCCGCAAAGAAATGCAACTGCTTGGACTTAGCTCTGAGCCAGGCATCCAGTCGGGTGAAGCCAGACATGACAATCAGCGCAAATACACCAGCGCAAACGGCTCCGGCATAGAATCCGGCCCCCACCGCCAATCCTATACACGCTGCTGCCCAAAGTCCGGCAGCGGTAGTCAGACCTTTAACCTGTCTGGGAGTGACGATAATCGTACCAGCACCCAAAAAACCGATGCCGCTTATGACTTGTGCACCGAGCCGGGCTGGGTCACCAGTGGAAGAATACGCAACCAGGGAGACACCGGTCATCATCACCAGTGACGAGGCCATGCAAACAATCATATAAGTCCGGAATCCCGCAGGCCGGCATTTGCGGCCCCGTTCCATACCCAGCATACCGCCCAGCACCAGGGCCAATGCGAGCCGTGTGACAGTGGAGATTACATTCTGCTCCACAAGAAATGTCCCAATATAGTTTTCCATACAGTTCGTTCCCCCTGCCTTATAGGGAGCGACAAGAAAAAACGGATTGAATCAATACTGCTCCTGAGATTTCTGCGTTCCCTCAATGATGTCGATGCCGTTGCTAGTGCCAAGACGCCGGCAACCCATTTCAATGTATCTCAACGCATCTGCGGTAGTGCGGATGCCGCCGGAAGCCTTCATCTTTGCAGGCTTTTTCAGATAGCGGTTAAACATGGCGATGTCTTCCGGTGTAGCCCCACGGGTACCGTAGCCGGTGGAGGTTTTGATATAATCCGCCCCGGTATCCTCTACAATGCGACACATGGCGGCAATCTGCGCTTCGTTGAGGAAGCAGGTTTCAATGATGACTTTCAGCAGTTTGCCCCGGCTGTGGCATGCATCTGTCAGAGTCTGAACCTCGCCCTGGACGTAAGCCTCATTCCCTTCCAGAAGCTTACCGATATTGATAACCATGTCAATTTCATCTGCGCCATTTTCCATAGCCTCCACAGCTTCCGCTACCTTGATGGTCGTCGTGTGGGTGCCGAAGGGAAAACCAATTACACTGCAAACCTTTACGTCCGACCCTGCCAATTCCCGGGCGGTCAGGGCAACATTGCAGGGATTAACACATACGGAAGCAAACCGATACTGCTTTGCCTCTTGGCATTTGCGCCGGATATCCTCTTCAGTAGCGAACTGCTTTAAATACGTGTGGTCAATGTATTTGCTCAATTCCATGTTCGTTCCTCCTAAAAATGAAAGGGCACAGACCGAAGTCTGTGCCCTGGGTGATTTTACCGAATTCCGGCCAGATGCACAGCGGATTAGCCGGCCAGCAATGCCTTTGCCTGTTCGGAAATAGCGGCAACGGCATCCTCGGGGGAGTAGCTGCGGTCTTCAACGCAGCGCTGCATCTCGGTCATCATGATCTCAGAGTGAATCTGGGACCAGTTGGAGTTGACGGGACGGGGAATGTCGGTGTACTCCATCTGGGCCATGGCGGTCTTACCGTTATCGTTGGAAGCCAGGAACTCCTGGTACACAGTGCTGTCAGCGGCAGCCTGGCTGATGGGAACGTAACCAGTGACGCTGGACCAGTAACCGGCCACATCAGCGCTGGTCAGATACTTCAGGAAGTCCATGGTAGCAGCCATGTCTTCCTCATGGCCGGTCAGAGCAACCACGTTGGCACCGCCGGTGGGAACAGCATAACGGGTATTGCCGGGCAGGAAGGCCGTGCCGACCTCAAAGTCGCAGGAGGTATTCAAAGTACCCAGATCGCCAGAGGAGGTGATAATCATGCCAGTGATGCCGGCGGAGAAATCAGAACGGGCAGCCTCATAAGAGTTGTACTCCTGTCCCGGAGGCGCCTTCATGGAGCCCTCGTCGATCATCTCTCTGAGCATATACAGAGGAGCGGTGCCGGCTTCGTTATTGAAAGCAATATCGGTCTCATCCTCATTGAGCAGCTGACAGCCAGACTGCATAATGAAGGCTTCGTAGAACCAGGCATCGATGGGAACCTCAAAGCCCCAGCGCTCGTTGGCAATGGACAGCTTATTGGCGTACTCCCGTAGCTCAACCCAGTTGGTGGGAGGGCATTCGGGATCCAGGCCCACTTCGGCGAACATTTCTTTGTTGTAGTAGAACATGGGGGTAGAACGGTTGAAGGGCAGTGCGTACAGGCCTTCGCCCCAGTCGCAACTGGCCATTAGGCCAGAGAAGAAGGCAGAGGTGTCCAGACCGGCATCGGCAGCAGCATCGGAAATATCAGCCAAGATCCCGTAGTCAGCGAACATCTTGACACGGGCCATTTCCAGCTGAGCCACATGGGGAGCCTCGCCGGAGGTGACAGCAGTCTGCAGCTTGGCAGCCATATCATAGTAGTTGCCCTGGAACTCCACGGTTACATGAACCTTGTCCTGGCTGTTGTTGTAGTCGGCTACCATCTTGTCGACAGCTTCTCCGAAGGCGCCGCTCATGCTGCTCCAGAAGACGATCTCAGTCTTCTCGCCGGAGGCAGCGGGTTCCTGAACATTGTTATCATTGGCAGGTTTAGAAGCATCGGAGGTAGCGCCGGTGCTGCCGCATGCTGCCAGCATACCGACGATCATCAGTACGCACAGAATGAGGGACAGTGCTTTTTTCATTGTTTTCTTCTCCTTTTTTAATCTAATTTCAGGAATTCTTCCATGGCCTGTCCTTTGGCATCAGGCAGGGAGAATCCAAAAATCCGGGCAAATGTGGGCGCTTCATCGATGATTCGTCTACGCTGAATCACCACGCCCTTGCGAATATCAGGTCCGGCCATCATAAATACGGGCTGGGCACCCTTATGGGGCAGGTGTCCGTGGGAGGAAACAGAGAACTTATAGTTGGAATTATCGGGAGTCGTGATACAAGAACCGGTGCAGGCATTGCCGAAGCTGGTAAATCGGGCGCCTTCCATCACGTAGTCGAATTCACCAGTCAGGTGCTGCTCCCGCTGAACCTCTTCCTTGGTATAGACACATTCCACGCCGTATTCCGGCTCCATGCGCATACGGGCCAGCAGCTGCTCCACCTTTTGGCGGATCTGCAGATTCTCCGGGTCCCGTAGCACCACTTGGCAGGATAGAGAAGCGGAATTACAGTAGGCATCCCAATGACAAATCTGTCCCTGCTCATCCAGCTGAATCAGGCCCTCCTCGGCGAAGAGAACATTGGGGTTGAACATCTGCTTCACGGCTAAGTGACCATGGTCACTGACAACCGCAAAGTTGGTGTTTTCGTAAATCCCTGCATCCATGGTCGCTTCCATGAGACGGCCCAGCCAGTCGTCGTTATCGATGATGGCATGATCCACAGCAGTGCCGTGGAGGCCGTTGGCATGACGGGTATGATCCAGATGAGCCAGATGAATGAAGAGAATATCCGGCTGGTAGCGGCGGATAATGTCGCAGGCAGAGCCCACCATCATGTGGTCCATAAAGGGCTGAGTGGTCTTGCGCAACTTATGCCAGTGCCGCTCCAGAACACCGCCGGGCTCCAGCATGTTGGGAGAACTGGCACTATTGAGGATGGGGCGGGGATCTACCTTGTCGTTTTCCGGCCAAATTTCTGACACCAGGTAGTCCACATTGGAATCCGCACCCATGCAAGGCCAGCCCACGCAGGCAGTGGTCAAGCCCTGACGATGGGCCACATCCAGGATGGTATCTACCTTTAAATCCTTGTGGAACCAATACCAATCCGGGGCAGGGTTACCAGGGTCCAGGTGCTCATTGTTAAAGATTCCGTGATCTTCCGGCCAGGTTCCGGTAATCATGGAGGCGTGGGCAGGGTAGGTCAAAGAAGGATAAACACTGCGCATGCCGCCCTCAACATAGCTACCATCTTTCAGAAGCTTTCCAAAGTTAGGCAGGGTCTTCAGTAATTCCATATCCTCATCGAACAGGGAATCCACAGACAGAACAATCAGTTTCTTTTGCATATCGCACCTCTTACTTGATGCCGGAATAGGCAAAGGCCTTCCGGATCTGCTTGTTGGCAAACAGATAAATGATCAGAATGGGTACTACCAAAATCATGTTGCCTGCCATCAGCACGTTCCACAGGCGGCCGCCTTCGGAGCTGTTGAGCATGGCTACGCCGATGGGCAGTGTCCGGTAGGCATCTTTGGTCGTCATAATCAAAGGCCAGAAGTAGGAATTCCAGCTGGAGATAAAGCTCAGCAGACCCACGGTAAAAATGGCACTCCGGGCCATGGGAATCATAATTTTACAGATAATTTTTACTTCACCGGCGTTATCCAACCGGGCAGCTTCAATGATTTCTTCCGGAATCTGCATAAAATACTGGCGCAGCAGGAAAATGCCGAAAGCATTGGCGATAAAGGGTACAATTTGAGGAATCAGGCTTTGCAGCAGTCCCGATTTGGCAAACATCAGATATACTGGCACAAAGGTGACCTGCTGGGGAATCATAAAGCCCATAAGCACCACACCAAAGAAGAAGCCCTTAAAGCGGAACTTGCAGCGGGCAAAGGCATAAGCAGCAGGGATAATAATCAGATACTGCAGAATCAGGACAGAGAGACTGACGATGATGGAATTCTTCAGATACAACCCTACGTCAATCATTTCCAGAGCTTTCTTGAAGCCTTCCAGCGTCCATTGAACTGGAAGCAGCGTGGGCGGATAAACGGTGGTCTCCTTGTAGGGCTTGAAAGCAGTGAAGACCATCCAAATAAAGGGATAAGCAATGACGAACACCATCAGCAGTTTGATGATGACATTAACCGCATAGCCTACACCATGGCCCGCTTTCTTCAAAGTCTTTTGGGTATTTTTGTTCACGGCTTTCTGCCTCCTTTATTGATAATGAACTTTCTTGCCAAAGAAGGCGAAGTAAATTATGGTCAGCACAGCCACGAAAGCCAACAGTACAACACCTTCCGCGGAAGCAGGGCCCAGCTTCAGGTATTTGAACGCATCCGAATAAATCATATACACCAGGGTATTGGTGGAGTTCACAGGGCCGCCCTGGGTCATCAGATTGACAGTCTCAAACACCTGGAAGGAACTGATGGTGGCGACGATGGTGGTAAAAAACAGGGTCGGGCTAATCATGGGCAGGGTCAGCTTGAAAAACACCCGGATTTTCGGGGTATCGTCAATGGCTGCGGCCTCATAGATATCCTTGGGCACACCCTGCAGGGCGGCCATGACCAGCAGAGTATAGTAACCCAAACTCTTCCAAACCATCATGCCCACCAGAGAGGCCAGGGCCGTCTTACTGCTGGCCAGAAAGGGGAAGGGCTGAAGCCCCAGCGTCTTGAGCACATAGTTGATAGCGCCAATCTGGGGATCAAAAATCCACAGGAACACAGTGGAGACGGAGACCAGAGATACAATGTGGGGCGTGAAAATGGCTGCCAGGGTCAGGTCGTTCAGCTTTCTCTGGAGTCTGCCATTAAGCCACACGGCGCACAAGGTAGCCAGCACCATAACCACAGCCACCAGGCCGATACTGTAGACCACGGTGTTTTTGACGGTGGTGTGAAAATCCACACTGGCAAACAGTTTCTGGAAATTGGCCAGACCCACAAAGTTACGGGTTTTGCTCAACAGGCTACCGTCTTTCAGGCTGGAATCCAGCATCCAGAAAATAGGATATACGGTGAAGATACACAACAAAATGATGGCCGGAGAAATCAGCAGATATCCCTTCAGCGCATCCTTGCGCTCATGGGTCCACCAGCATTTACGGGGTGTGAGCGCATCGGAGGTGTTTTTTGCCATGGCTCACGCCTCCTTTCCCAGTTGCCGGAGTTGATCCAGCACCTCCCGGGTGGGAGCAATGCGGTTGCCGTCCTGGTCGAAAACAAAGATGTAGCGCTGGGGAATATAGAGCTTACAGGCGGTCTCATCCACATCATCCTCGGTCTTGACCATAACCTTGCCATAGGCGGTATCGATGGAATACTGCATCTCGTTGCCCAACTGTTCCTTGGTGGTGATGGTACCGCTGATGACCAGGTGGGCATCGCCAGGATCCACCAGGGAGGTCTTCTCAGGACGGAAGCCAATCAGAACCCCTTCCACCAGTGTCTTGAGGATGTTCATGGGAGGTGTGCCGATAAACTGGGCGGTGTATGCATTCTGGGGATCGTGATACATCTGCTTGGGCGTGGAACGCTGCATGATGACACCTTTGTGCATCAGCACGATATTATCACCCATACTCATAGCCTCCACCTGATCATGGGTGACATAGATGAAGGTAGTGCCCAGACGCTTGTGCAGCTCAATCAACTCCACGCGCATCTGCTGCCGCAGCTTGGCATCCAGGTTGGACAACGGCTCGTCCATCAGGAAGACCTTGGGCTTTTTGACCATGGCCCGGGCCAGAGCCACACGCTGACGCTGGCCGCCAGACAGTGCGGAGGGCTTACGCTTGAGGTACTCTGTCAGACCAACGATTTCACAAACCTCTCCAATCAGCTTATCCCGCTCAGCCTTGGGTACGTGCATATTTTTCAGACCAAATTCAATGTTATCCCGGACAGTCATTGTGGGATACAGTGCATAGTTCTGGAAAACCATAGCGATGCCACGCTTGCCAGGGTCTACCTCTACCACATTTTCATCATCAATATAAATCTCACCCGAGGTAGGCTTTTCCAGGCCTGCAATCATACGCAGGGTAGTGGATTTGCCACAACCGGAGGGACCAACCAGGACGGTGAAAGAACCGTCTTCAATCTCAAGGTTCAGGTCTGGGATGATGACATCCTTCCCGAAGGCTTTGTGGATATTTTTCAGGGTAATAGAACTCATTTGGATTTTCCTCCTCTAATCTGTCTTATCTTACAGAGTGATCCCATTGCGATGCAGGAATGTATCAATCTCTTCTTTTGTCGGCATGGCTGGAGCAGTTCCCAGTTTGGTTACTGCCAGGTTGGACACAACGTTGCCGTAGGCAGCTGCCTGCATCAGATCCATTCCCTGGCTCAATCCTGCCAGCAGTCCGCCATTAAAAGCATCGCCGGCGCCGGTGGTATCCAGCACAGGGACATCATAATTCTCCAGGAATACCTGCTGGTTCCGATCATTGACGTAAGCCCCCCGCTTGCCCAAGGTCAAAATAACATTCTCCACGCCCTTGCGGAAGAAGGCCTGGGCGGCCTTTTCGCAGCCATCGGGGTCCTCGCAAGCAACACCGGTGAGGATCCGCGCTTCTACCTCATTGGGGGTGACCAAATAGAGCATCGGATAGAGATCCTCCGGGATCTGCTGGACCGGTGCGGTATTGAGAATGATGCGAATTTCCTTGGCATAGGCCATTCTGATGATCTGCTCCAGGGCATCGGCGTTAATTTCCTGCTGTAGCAGAAGGTACTCACAACCATCAAGCATGGTATCCAGGGCTTTCAAATCCTGACTGTTGAAGGTACTGCAGGCACCTAAAACCACCACAATCTCATTCTGGGAAGTCTGCTCATCCACACCGATGAGCGCCACGGCGGTAGGAGCCTGGGGGTCCTGGAACACATATTCCTGGGAAATGCCATCGCGTTGGAAAGCATCCAGGGCAATAGCGGAAAAAGCATCCTGGCCAATTTTGGTAGAAAAAGCCAGATTGCATCCCGCGCGCTGGGCTGCGATGGCCTGATTGGAACCCTTACCACCTGGGCCGGCCCGGAAGAAGCTGCCGAGAACGGTCTCTCCCGGCTCAGGCAGGTGAGGTGTTCTGGCCATTAAATCCACCACAAAGCTGCCGATAACTGCTACTTTTTTCATGTTCAATTCCTTCCTTCTTCCCCGGTTCGCTGCCCAGGAATTGGCTGATCCTGTCCAGGGAGTCGTTTTTCACTGCCCCGCAGAATCACCCTTGGGGGCATAATAATCCGCTGGACAACTTCCGCCTGGTGGCTATCCAGGGCCTTACACAGCATTTTCATAGCTTTGCTTCCCATCTGCGAGGAAGGCCGGCTTACAGCGGTAAGGGGAAAGCCCAAATCGTTAAGCACACTTACATCATCGAAGGCAACCACAGCAATATCCTCCGGAATCCGCAACCCCAACTCCTGAATGGCAGAGACACACCCAATGGTCATCATATTGTTGGCGCAAAAGATGGCGGTTGGACGATTGGAACTTTCCAGCAGCCTCCGGGCAGTGGTCTTGCCATACTCCAGAGAGAAATCGCCCCGGCATATCAAATCCTCAGCCACGGGAAGCTTCCGGTATCGGAAAGCATTGCGGAACCCCTCTTCTCGCTCCCGGCCGGGCTTGGTGTTCAGAGGACCGCCAATGAGAGCAATGTTTTGGTGTCCACTGTCCAGCAGAACCCGTGTAATATCAAAGGCTCCACGCTCATTGTCTACAAATACACCATCGAAATTGGAATACTTTACATCTCGGTCCAGCAATACCACCGGAACCTTCATGCTGCGGAGCAAATTCAGATACTCATTGTTAAAATTATCATAATTATCGGACACTGCGGTAATGAGTATGCCGCTGATGCCCACCTTTCGCAGCAGCTGCAGGTGCCGCAGTTCCACGTTTTCGTCTTCCTTGGTGTGGCAGATAAACAGTCCATATCCTTCCTGCTGAGCTACAGCCTCGATTCCTGCAATGAGCTCAGCAAAAAAAGAGTTGCTCAAGTCCGGAACCAGTACGCCGATGATTCCTTCCCGCTTTTTCACATTGCGCACCAAATCGGACGGCTTTACATCCATTTCCTCCATGACCTGCAGAACCCTGTTATAGGTATCCACACGTACGCTTTCCGATCCGTGAATCACCCGGGAAACGGTTGCGATGGATACCCCTGCCCGCTGGGCGATCTCACGAACTTTTCCTGACATTACGTCTGTCCTTTCCGAAACTGGATCAAGCACATCCAACACGAATGGCTTTAATGAAGATAGTTAATCATATTTTGAACCAAATGTAAACTGGAGAACTTTCCAAAATTCGACTTTCCCTTTGCACAAAACCGTAAAAAACAGGGCTTTGGGAGTAGTTGTTTCATTTTGTTTCATAGAAAGCATTTTACAAACGTCTGATGCTATGCTAAGGTAAGGCAAGAATAAAAAAGAAACGAGAGGTTGTTATTCCTATGCTGCGAGGTATTCCAAGCTGTCTGTCCCCTGAACTTCTGAAAGTCCTGGCCGAAATGGGCCACGGTGACACTTTGGTCATCGCCGATGCCTTCTATCCCAGCGCCTCCAGTGCCCGCCACAGTATGCTGATCCGGGCCGATGGTGTCCGGGCCACAGAACTGATGGATGCTATCCTGCAATTCTTCCCTCTGGATAATTCTGTGGAACATCCTGTACTGATTATGGACAAACAAGCCTGTGATCAGCACATTCCCACGCCCATTTGGGATGAATATAAGGCTATCGTCCGCAAGCATGATCCCCGTGGGGATGCACGCGTTGGCATGATTGAGCGTTTTGACTTCTACAAGGAGGCTGAGCACGCCTATGCCGTCCTGGCAACCGGTGAAACTGCGCTCTATGGCTGCGTTATTCTCCAGAAGGGTACGCTGTAATTAAGCGGGTAAAAATCACGCAAGAATTCTGTAACAGATAAAGCTGTTTCATTTTGATGGCAGAAGATGCACTGCGCTCCGCTGGAAATCCCGAAAGGATGGCCCCCTGAAAAGAACCTGATTTGATACAAGTTCAAATCAGGTTCTTCATTTGATTGCCACTCCGTCTTCCGCTCCGCCGCAAGCGGCCAGGGTAGCAACGTGAATCATGCTCAAACTCTTTTTCTAAATCAGTTTCCTTTTGTCATTTTCAATGGAATTGGTATTCCTTACATCACTATCATACTCCGCCTCTGTAAAATCCGAAAGACAAGCCGTGTAAAAGACATGTAAAAAAGGTTTGCCGTAAAAATGTGGCTGCACTTGTCAAGAAAAAGTAGACACTAAAAAAGCAAAACTACACGAAGCCCAAAGCGGCAGCGGGGCGGTGATTGTTGAAGAAATAAACGTACCGATTCAGTAGATCCAAAAGGTTCTCCGCTTCGGCCAGACCGAAGTCAAGATACAATTCTTCCTTTATCCAGCCGTTTAATGCTTGAAGAAGTATTGAGCAGCTCTCTTCCCGAAAACACTGATGATGCAGAAAAAGCTATTCAGACGAAACGTCAGGTTATGAAATTTTATGATCATTTGAACCTTGCACATAGACAATTTATTTTGTATTCCGGCAAAAAGATGATTTGGAAGAATTGATTCGTATTACCTACATCACGTATATCAATAACACAGCAGACGAATAATCAGCATTACAGAAGGGAACTCAGCTGAAATTTTATTTCTATAAGAACTGTTTTCCATATGCCACAACAGCCCCCTGAATTGACTCCATTGAATCAATTCAGGGGGCTGTATCTTAATAGTTTTCCCCTATATCTGCACCCCAACTTCCGCCCCATTCCGAAAACGGAACACCAGCCGCTCGTCTGCATACACCGTCACACGTTCCACTGTTGCATTCCACAGAGCCTCGGAGAACTGGATTTGCAATAAATCCAACTCCCCCAGCGCAAACAGGCAGCCGCTTATGGCATCGGCCTGGATTTGTCGGCGTTCTTTCTGTTGTTGCAGGGCAACGTGCTGGGCTTGCAGGGTTTCGTATCTCGCTGCCAAGGAATCATATTGTTCCGTATATGCCGTCTGGGACTGTTCCCGGGCGGCATTTTCTGCTATCTGCCTGCGTATCATTTCTGCAATGATGTTCAATTCCTCTGAAATTTTTCGCTGTTCCTCCTCAATTTGGGTAAAATCCAGAAGTTCCTGGCGAAGCAGGCGGCCATCTTCCAGCAAGGCTGTGCGGTCGGCGAGCAACTCGCTCAGGGCGGTTATGAAGTGCCGTTTCAGGTCATCTTCGTAGAGGTGCGGAGTTCGGCATTTTTCTTCGTTGTGGAATTTTGCGTTGCATTGCCAAATGGTGCGACGATATTTGCTTGTGGAGTGCCAGACTTTGGAGCCGTAGAATTCGCCGCAATCGCCGCAGATGATTTTTCCGGAAAAGGGGCTGGCGCAGTGGGTTTGACGGCCACTGGCTTTGCGTCGTGCCAGCTCCAGCTGTACCTTCTCCCATTCCTCCGGGGCAATAATGGCCTCATGGCTGTGCTCCACATAGTATTGGGGCACCTCGCCTTCGTTGACTTTCATCTTTTTCTGCAAGAAATCTACCGTGAATTTCTTTTGTAGCAGGGCGGAACCCTTATATTTTTCGTTCCGAAGAATACTCTCCACCGTGGCCCGCTGCCAGATTTCCTTGCCTGCCGGGGTGGGGATACTCCAAACTGACCCAGGCAATCTATCAAAGATACACCGACCTTATTGAACCCTTCGGCATGGATGAATGCTGGCTCGATGTTACAGGCAGTCAAAAAATGTGCGGGAATGCAATGAATATCGCAGAAAGTATCCGGCAGGCAGTCCGTGAAGAATTAGGGCTTACCGTCAGCATTGGCGTGTCCTATAATAAAATCTTTGCAAAATTGGGTAGCGATATGAAAAAGCCGGATGCGATTACAGAAATCAGCGCAGAGAACTATCGGGAGAAGGTATGGCCCTTGGAATGTAGCGAAATGATTTATTGCGGTCGGGCTACCACTGCCAAACTGGGGAAATACGGAATCCGCACTATCGGGGATCTTCAATCATTGCCCGGAGAAGCTACAGCTATTATGAGGCTATGTTCAACATTCAGCAAAACCGCCTGCGGTTGGCAAGGCCGGAGTGGTATGTGTTCACCATC
>CAYXUI010000052.1:0-12008 GCA_964468195.1 uncultured Oscillospiraceae bacterium
AAATCTTCCCCGGGTGAAAATAATGTTTGCAATCCGTTTCCTGCACTGCTATACTTAAAATGAGCGTGTATGTGTCATTATGAAGCAAATTGAATATAAGGAGGAATACACGTTGAGTTTTGCAAATATCATCTCCCTTCTGGGAGGATTGGGTGCCTTTTTGTTCGGCATGCAATACATGGGCGACGGCCTGCAAATGGCTGCCGGCTCCAAAATGAAAGACCTGCTGGAAAAGCTGACCCGGAACCGGGTTCTGGGCTTCCTGCTGGGTATGTTCGTCACCGTAGTCATTCAGTCATCTTCCGCCACCACCGTCATGGTCATGGGCTTTATCAACGCCGGGATCATGGATCTGGCTCAGGCCACCGGTGTCATCTTCGGTGCCAACATCGGTACTACCATCACCAGCGTGCTGATTGCACTGGATGTATCCGGCATCGCCCCCTTCTGCCTGTTCCTGGGTGCATTCCTGATGCTCTACTCCAAGAAGAAGCAGACCAAACACATTGGCCAGATCATCTTAGGCTTCGGCCTGCTATTCCAGGGTCTGAGCACCATGAGCGGTGCCATGAAACCCCTGAAAGACGTGCTCTGGTTCCAGGAGTTCATTATGAACGCCCAGAGCCCGGTGCTGGGTCTTCTGGTGGGTGCCGCCCTGTGCGCCGTGATCCAGAGTTCCTCTGCTGCCGTGGGTATCATTCAGGCCCTGGCCATGCAGGGGCTGATGCCGCTGTACTTTGCATCCTTCCTGGTCTGCGGTATCAACATCGGCTCCGCCATGCCCACGATCCTGGCTTCCATGAACGCCCGGAACAACGCCAAGCGGGCTTCCATGATCTACCTCATCAACAACCTGGTGGGTGCTGTCATCATGACCGCCGTGACCCTGCTCTTCCCCTATACCCAGTGGGTAGAGAGCATCATCCCCGACCCCATGTTCCAGGTCTCCGTGATCCACATCATCTTCAAGGTGGTCTCCGCCGCCGTGCTGCTGCCCCTGACTCCTCAGGTGGTCAAGCTGACCTATCTGATGGTTCCCAAGCAGAAGCACGAGGATGCCGCCCGGCTGGAATTCATCGATGTCAATCTGGTGGGTGCTCCCAGCGTTACCATGTTGCAGATCCGCAACGAAGTGGAGCGGATGGCAGGTCTCGTCCGCACCAATCTGGAACTGGCTACCTCTGCCCTGCTGGCCGGTAAGGTCGCTCCCGCCAAGCCCATTGAAGAAAATGAAGCCGTTATCGACTTCCTGACCGATGCCATCAGCGATTTCCTGGTGAAGCTGAACGTTCAGGAAATGAGCACAGAAAATGCCCAGTACGTTAACCGGGTCTTCCACACCTTAAGTGATCTGGAGCGTATCGGCGACTATGCCGAGCATCTGCTGCACCTGACGGAGCAGGAAGACGAAAAGCATGTCATCTACAGCCAGAATGCCATCGACGAGCTGACTGGCATTACCAACGATATGTTCCAGCTGCTGGATCAGGCCAACGCCGCATTCTACGAGCAGGATATCCATCTGGATGCCCTGAAGAAGCTGGTAAAGCTCCAGCGGAGCATCCGCAAGCAGGTCAAGCAGTCCCAGACCAACCACATGGAGCGTCTGCGCAGCAGCAAGTGCAGCGTGGATGCCGGTATCCTCTTTGGCGAGATCCTGACCAGCCTGAGCCGTATCGGCGGCCATGCCATCAACATCGCCGAAGCCGCCACAGCCCCCAGAGAACAGGGCTAAATAACAACGAACCCCGGGTGCATTACGCACCCGGGGATTTTTTCGTCTGTCAAAAAGTCCTGTTCGGAAAGCAGAGAAGCCTGGAACGCCCTGTTTTTGCAATTACTTGGAGAACAGCCGGTTCATAGCGGCCACGGCGGCAATGATGACACCGGTGACCAGGAAGATGCCCAGCATTCCGTAGCCCATAATGGGCAGCACTGCCAGAAGAAGAAGATCCAATCTCATAGTTTAACCTCCAATCATACTGCGAACCAAAGCCAGCATCAAACCGCCTGCAACGACGGATGCGATCTGGCCGGAAACATTGACGCCGATGGAATGCATCAGCAGGAAGTTGGACTTATCCTCTTCCAGACCCAGCTTGTGCACCACCCGGGCAGACATGGGGAAAGCGGAAATACCGGCAGCGCCGATCATGGGGTTGATCTTTTCCTTGCTGAACAGGTTCATCAGCTTGGCGATCATAATGCCGCCGAAGGTGTCCATAACGAAGGCCACCAGACCCAGACCCATGATGAGCAGGGTCTCCACCTGCAAAAATTCATCGGCGGTCATCCGGGAGGCAATGGAAATGCCAAGCAGAATGGTCACCAGATTGGCCAGGGCATTCTGGGCGGTTTCGGACAGGGAATTCAGCACGCCGCACTCCCGGATCAGGTTGCCGAACATCAAAAAGCCGATCAGTGCCACGGCATCCGGAGCAACCAGACCCACAATGACCGTTACCAGAATGGGGAAAATGATCTTGGTGATCTTGGGCACGGGCTTGCCGGTGTAGGGCATTTTGATCTGCCGCTCGGCCTTGGTGGTGCAGGCCTTGATGACCGGGGGCTGGATAATGGGCACCAGTGCCATGTAGGAATAGGCCGCCACCATGATGGCGGACATGTAGTTGCTGTCCAGCATGGTAGCCACGAAAATCGAGGTGGGGCCATCCGCTGCGCCGATGATGGCGATGGATGCCGCATCCTTCAGCTCAAAGCCGAAGAAAGAGGCCAGACACAGGGTAAAGAAAATACCGAACTGCGCCGCCGCACCGAAGATCATCAGCTTGGGATTGGTCAGCAGGGGCTGAAAATCGATCATGGCACCGATGCCGATGAACAGCAGCAACGGGAACAGCTCGTGGCCCGCAATGCCGATGTCAAACAGGTGCTGGATCACCGCCGTGGCACCGGACCCCGGCAGGTTCACCAGAATGGCACCAAAGCCCATGGGCAGCAGCAGGGTGGGCTCCATCTCCTTGCCGATGGCCAGGTAGATCAGCACACCGCCGATGACCCACATAATGACCTGATTGAACTGGATGGTCAATAAGTTTTGATATAACGCTTCCATAGATACCTCCGTTAAGAATTTGGGAAATCTAAAACATTCTACCATCCGGACGGTAAAAATGGAGCAAAATCAAGGGAGATTTGGCAAAGAGACAGTTAGAAATCAATGTAGCGTGCTAAGTGCATAATGCAGAATTACCACGGAGGCGAAGCTGCACAAAGGCAGTAAAAAATATGTCATCCCTCCATGCGCTTCGCTTAGTCGGTATGCCATATTTTTACTATCCACTATTTTATTCGTCCAGCACCCAGTTCGCTACATGGTCAAAATCGTATTTCGTAGGGGACGGGTTTCCCGTCCCGGCGAGCAAAGCCCGCCTTGACCCCTCTGAGAGGGGCCAAGACCTCTTCCGTCACGGCTTGCGCCGTGCCACCTTCCCCAAAGGGGAAGGCATTGCGGGCAGCTCACTGTCAATTGTCAATTGTCAACTGTTTATTCGTCCAGCATCCGGTAGCCTACGCCCAGTTCGTTGATGAAGTAGCGGTTATCGCCGGGGCGGCAGCCCAGCTTTTTGCGGATGTTGGCCATGTTCACCTGAAGCTTCTTCACGCTGCCGTCGTCCATGCCGCCCCAGATGGAGCGGATGATGGTGGCGTAGGTCAGCACCTTGCCGGTGTGCTGGCTCAGCAAAGCCAGAATGTTGTATTCCGTCTGGGTCAGGTGCACCAGATTTCCGGCAATGCTGACCTGACGGCGGTCATAGTCAATGACCAGATCCTCTGTGGTGAACACATTGCTGGGGGGGGGCATCTGGGCAGAATGGCGGTTGGTCCGCAGCGCTGCCCGAACCCGGGCCAGCAGTTCCGCCGTGCCGAAGGGCTTGGTGATATAGTCATTGGCGCCGGCATCCAGGGCATCGACTTTGTCGCTTTCATCGGTGCGGGCAGACAGGACGATGACGGGCACAGCGCTTTCCATCCGGACTTCCTTCAAAAATTCTGCACCGTCTGCATCCGGCAGGCCCAGATCCAGCACCACCAGATCCGGCATGTGGGAAGCAAAAACCATCAGTCCCTGGCGGCACCGTTCCGCGGTCAGCACCTGATAGCCGTTGGCTTCCAAAATGGTCTGGACGAAACTGGCAATATTCCGGTCGTCCTCGATAATCAGCACTTTATATTTGTTGTTACTCATAGTTTTCCTCCAATTCCAGACTGAACCGGAAGCTGGCACCGCCCTGGGGGCGGTCTTTTGCTTTCAGGTCACTGTTGTGGGCTTTGATAATGGTGCGGCAGACGGACAGGCCGATGCCCATGGAACTCCGGCTGGAATCCGTGGGAGCCTCGCTGTCCAGCAGGCCGGTAAACAGCTGCTCTTTTCGCTCCTGGGGAATGCCGCAGCCGTCATCCTCCACGGTAAATACCGCCTTGTTTCCCTTCCGGGCCACCCGGAGCCACAGGTGGGTCATGCCCTGGGCATGGAATATCGCATTTTCCAGAAGATTCATCAGCACCTGCTCAATGAGCATGGCATCCATGGGAACGATGAGAAATTCCTCCGGCAACTCCACGATAACTTCCTGCTCCGGGTAATGCTTGCGGAACTTCACCAGCACCGCATCAATGAGTTCTTCCACCACGGTGGGCTGCTTGGTCAGCCGGACATTGTCCCCGTCCACCCGGGTGACGGACAGCAGATTTTCCACCATCCGGGTCAGCCACTGGGCGTCGGAGCGGACATCGGAGAGCATTTTCATATGCTTTTCCGGAGCCAGGGTATCATAATTTTCGATCATGGCGGAGCAGGCCCCGTAAATGGAAGTCAACGGCGTCCGCAGGTCATGGGATACCGCCCGGAGCAGGTTGCCCCGCATTCGTTCCTTTTCCGCTTCGGCTTTCAATTTTTCCTGCCGCTTTAAGCGGGTGGTCAGAGTGCCGGTCATGGTGGCAACCAGCAGCATGACGGCTGCGGAAGAAATGCACTCCGGGGAGATCAGGTCAAAGGCCCAGTAGGGGTAAGTAAAGGCCCAGTTCACCGCCAGAACGCTGATGAGACTGGCCGCCAACCCCCAAAAATAGCCCTGTGTCTGCCAGGACACAAGGAATACACCCAACACAAAAATCATAGGGGTCATGGTTTTGGTGGAAAACTGCTCCACCAGAAACAGGTTCAGGAAGAACACCACCACCACAGTGCCCACGGTAAACAGCCCATCTTTGAGCATATGCTTCTTCATCTGCTTCACCTCATTCGTTTCCCCTATTATAACAGTTTTCGACTCGGTTGGCACCCCGTAATTTCCTCTTCAGGTTAAGATGTGGCAAAGATTCCAAGGATCATTCCTTTTCTTAGGATTTTCTTAAGGCCGGAATCTCCAATTGACGCTGTGTCCCATTTCTGATACTATATTAGCAGAGGGAGGGATTCCAATGAATTGGACTGCAATGATCTGGCTGCTGTTGTTGGTGGTATTTCTCATTGTGGAAGCCGCCACCGTTACCCTGGCATCCATCTGGTTCGCCGGAGGGGTCCTGTGTGCCCTGGCCGTCAGTCTGCTGGGGCTGGAAGTTCGGGTGCAGGTCACCGCATTTCTGGTGGTGTCAGCCGCACTGCTGGCTGCGCTGCGTCCCCTGGCGAAGAAGTATCTGACCCCCAAAGTCACCGCCACCAATATTGATGCTGTCATCGGCTCCACCTGCCTGGTCACCGCTGCTGTGGACAACGTGACTGCCACCGGTCAGGTGAAGCTGGGTGCCATGGAATGGACCGCCCGAAGCACCACCGGTGAACCTATTCCCGCAGGCACCATAGTCCGGGTGGACCGGATCGAAGGTGTCAAAGTATTCGTAACCGTGGCAGAAGTACCCGAAACCGTCTGATCGTGTAAGGAGGTTACCCTATGTTTCTTTTCATCGTCATTTTACTGCTGCTTCTTCTGTTCATCATCGTCGCCAACATTTCCGTAGTCCAGCAATCCCGGGCCTATGTCATTGAGCGGTTGGGGGCATTCCACACCGTCTGGGGCGTGGGACTGCATGTAAAAATGCCCTTCATCGACCGCATCGCCCGGCGGGTAAGCCTGAAGGAGCAGGTGCTGGATTATCCTCCCCAGCCGGTTATCACCAAAGATAACGTCACCATGCAGATCGACACTGTGGTGTATTTCCAGATCACCGACCCCAAGCTTTACGCCTACGGCGTGGAGCAGCCCATGGCGGCCATGGAGACCCTGACTGCCACCACCCTGCGAAACATCATCGGCGATCTGGAGCTGGACCAGACCCTGACTTCCCGTGACGTGGTGAATACCAAAATGCGTGCCATTCTGGACGAAGCCACAGACCCCTGGGGCATCAAGGTCAACCGTGTGGAGCTGAAGAACATTCTGCCTCCCGCCGACATTCAGTCCTCCATGGAAAAACAGATGAAGGCCGAACGTGACCGCCGGCAGGCCATTTTGCAGGCAGAGGGCCAGAAGAAGTCCGCCATCCTCATTGCCGAAGGCGAAAAGGAAGCGGCCATCTTACAGGCCAGTGCCGAAAAGGAAGCTGCCATTCTGAAAGCGGAAGCCGAAAAGCAGGCCGCCATTTTGAAGGCCGACGGCGAAGCGGAAGCCATCCGGAAAGTCCAGCAGGCTCTGGCAGATTCCCTTTCCATGCTGAATGAGAAAGCCCCCAACGATCAGGTCATCAAGCTCAAGGCCATCGAAGCCATGGAAAAAGTGGCAGACGGTCAGGCCACCAAGATCATTATCCCCAGCGAATTACAGGGCCTGGTTGGCATGGCCAACGGCCTCGTGGAAGGCACGAAACCGTGACCATTGACAAAATTTCCCTATAAACACATCAACCACCCCTGTTTGCGATACCAGTATCGCAAACAGGGGTGGTTTTTTCTGCATACCTGTACAGGTTCCGGGGATGGGAGAACTCCCATCCCCGGCCATTTTTCTCACGGTGTCATGGTATACAGGGTGCTGTCTCCCCGTTCTGCCCGTGCCACCGCCACCAACGCATAAAAGCTCTGTTCCGTTGCCATCAGGTCCTCTTCGCCCTCCGGAATATGGCGAAAGCCGCCGCTCTCCATCTGGAATTCCAGCAGGCGATCCAGAACCGTATGACCATCCTTGACAAATCGGGCATCCGTCAGCGGGATCCCCAGTTCCGTCAGAGCCACGATGACCTGGGCCAAAGACTCGCTGGTCTCTCCATCTGCAGACGGGAATCCGCCGGTGGTATCCTGCTTCCGGGACAGCAGTTCCAGTGCCTTTTCCACCGCTTCCGTTACATCCGGCCGGTCCTGATACTTGGCCAGAGCCTGCAGGGCCATGGCCGTCAGATCCACATCTGCGGTATCTCCGGACAGCGCCCAGCCCCCATCTGAGGTTTGGGCCGTGAGGATATAGGTCAAATACCCTTCTTTTGTGGCCTACACACCTTCACCCGTGTATTCCGGGATGGTATAGTTCCCACTGTCCAGTGCCAGCAGGGCAAAAATCGGCCCGTTGATACCCTGAAACACCGTTTGGTTAAAATCGGCCAGAGGCTGGGTCAAATCAAAGCCCCCCACATCTGTGGCATCTCTCCCCATAGCCGTCCACGCCAGGATCACCCGGGAATACTCCGTATACTTTCTGTTATGGAGCACCCCATCCTGCTGTGCGGTATAGGCTACCAGATTTTCTCCATAAACCGTAAAGTAGCTTTCCGGGATCTCCAGCCCGGAACGTGCCAAGCCAAGGATCAGCCACTCTCCCCCGATGGTGCCGAAATTTGCCTCCGGAATCGTATCCATCAGCCATGTGGCAGTCTGTTCCAGTCTGGCCATATCCAACGGTTCTGCTTCCACCACCGGAGCGGCGGTGGCTTCTGTTGTTTCACCGGCGCCGTAGCCTGCCAGCGTCAGCAGCATGAGTGCCGTCATCAGCCAGCATATCCATTTTTTCACCATATCACATTCTCCTTTATGGGTCCTGTTTTTCCACAGCCGGGAAAGACATGATCTTTCCCGCCGCATATTGGGCGATCAGGACCGCATCATTGCTGTCCACCACGCCATCTCCACTGACATCTGCTGTCAGCAAGGACGGCTGCACTGCCCGCAAGCCCGCTTCATAGTCCAGAATGATCCCGGCATCGGTTTCGTCGATCACACCGTCTCCATTCACATCTCCCAGCACAGCTTCCCCGAAGGACAGCACAATGGTGGCGTAGGGCATGGTGGTATCCACACCGGGGGTCATCTGGTCGCCATTCTCCGCATTGTGGTAACGAACATGTGGGAAAGTAATCACAGGCCTATGATGGTGACCCCATTGTTAGAACCATTAAGGAGCTGTTAAGGCAGCACCGGGAGTGGAAAGGCACGGCGGGGGAACTGATGAACGAGGGGCGGAAGATCTGCAAGCGGCCTATCGCTGCAAGTCCACAGGCGTTAGGCTATTCCCTGCGGAACTTGGATGGGCAACTGCTGGATTATGATGGAAGCCAATTTTGTCTGCCTGTCCATTACCGATGAAGATCCCTCCCAGGCCGGAGAAAGCAAAGCCGCATCCTGGTATCATACGGTGGTAGGCGGCTATTACTGGGCCGGTGCTTATGTGGCGGAGGATTATCTGCTGGTGGGTACGGATGATGGCTCTGCAGGCTATACCGCCCAAACCTCCCGGCTTCTGCTGCTGGATAACCGAACCGGCGAAGTGCTGGACAGCTGGGAAGGGCTGAATGGAGATGTCCGCAGTACAGTGGTATATGATGCAGCAACCAATGCCTGCTATTTTACCTCCAAAGGCGGAAGCTTCTACAGTGTGCAGGTATCCGCAGACAGAAAGCTGACGAACCGCTGGACGCTGGCACTGGACAACGGCGTGGGCGGTGTGGCCATGAGCACCTGTTCCCCGGTGGTATATGGCGGAAGAGCCTATATCGGTGTGTCGGGTGCGGGACAGTTTTCTGCCTACTCCGGGCACAATATCACGGTCATCGACCTGAACAGCCACACGGTCGCGTATCGGGCGGAAACCCAGGGTTATCCCCAGACCAGTGGCCTGCTGACCACGGCTTATGAAGCAAGCAGCTGCTGCGTCTACGTTTATTTCTTCGACAATATACTCCACCCTCTTGCGGTACTCGGAGTAATCCTCCGCATCCACACGAACGATGGCATGGAGGCTCTTACCACCGGAATGCACCAGGCAGGCAATAGGAAGTTCCAGCTTCTGGTACATGGCATCTTGGTCGGGAACGGGCATAGTATCCGATTCCACCAACGCATACTTGAAACGGGTAATGTTGTCGTTTTTGACACCTTCGCCATCCACGGGATTGAAGCGAATCCATGCACCCACGTCTGCTTTCCAGTCGCCGATGGTAGCACCCACATCGTCCGGATGTCTCCGCAGAGAGGCAATCAGCTCACCTGCGGTACGGGTAAATACTCCTTTTGCCGGCACCCATCTGCCCTCGCTGTCCTTCCATACATCATTGGTGACATAGCCAACGAAGTCATCCTTGTCATACAGCGTTTCCAGGTAAGTAATCAGTTCCTGGGCAGGATTCCAGGTATCCGGAGCGGAATACTAGGTAAAGCCGTCCCCGTCATCTGCGATGGTGTCATTCCAATCCAGAGCTGCATCGATCCCGTAGGGTGTCCAACCGTACTCCTTGGCCATTTGGACGATGGTGCCGCCTTTAATGGGAGAACTGCATCCGCCGAAGGTGCGCCATTTCCGTTCGCATTCACCGGGGTGGTATCTACGGTCTGCCCGGGACCAATTTTCCCATACGGAGCAGTCATAGCCCTCTGCCTGCAGGGCCATGCCCACATTGATCCACTCCTGATAAGACAGTGCAGACACATCGATGTGCTGCAATGCCGATAAAACATTGCTCATTTATGTTCCTCCGATTAAGGTCGATACTGTTTGGGATTCAGCCCATAAGGCAGCCGCCAATTGTTAGCTGCCAGCCTGGAAATCATCTTTGCTGCGTCATCAAACTGCCATGTGCCTACCTGGCGGAAACCGTAACGCTCCAAACAGCGTAACCTGCTGGGCGGTATCTATATCCTCGATTGTCTCCCCGCCAAGAAGATTCACGATAAGATTCTTGCTAAAGCCGAGGAGATCACAAAGAGCAAACTTTCCAAGGCTGAAAACGAGCAATAAAAAGAGCCACACTTCATCACCATTTGAAGTGTGGCTCTTTCTATGTCATTCTTCTTCGGCATCCAAAACCGAAATTACACTTTTAGCAATTGCTCTCGCCAGGTACGGAGGAACAGCATTACCGATCTGCTGGTACTGCGAATCCTTTGTTCCCTCAAATACAAAGCTATCGGGGAAAGTTTGTAAACGCGCTGCCTCTCTAATCGAAATTGCCCGATCCAGTACAGGATGAATCCACATGGACTTTCTGACATTGACAACTGTTCCAGAAGGCTCATCGTACTTCAGTCGCATATAAATTGTGTTCTGGGTACGATCTGCGTTACTGTATGTTGTTTTGAGTTCAGGGTCTAAATCGTGGAAATTCTGACCAGCTTTCAGCGCTTTAAATCGAGCCATAGCAGTTTCACGAGTTGCTGTAGCAATATGTTTGCATTACTCTTTCCTTCCTTACATCATACAATTGGATTTATTGCTTTACTCGTCCTTGTCCGAGTCAAGAACAATCTCACCATGTACTTTTTCGTACTCAGCGACGAAGTTTTTAAGCACATTTTCTATTTGGGCTCGGAATGTTCTGTCATTATCTTTAGCAATTTTCTTGACCTTTTTCTGAAGAGTTTCGTCTAACCGCAGAGGATAAGCACTCTGTTGCTTCATTAGATGTGTCCCCCTATCTATTTTACATCTATTTGACATACTGCATTATAGCAGCCTTTTCGAGAAAAAGCAAGTCAATTCTGCATTCGCTGACAGTATATTACCTTTAATGACTGATCTACTGGATAAATAATACGGCACATTAAGTCCAATAAACCGAACTGTTTATATAACGAGTCGGAGCCAGAAAACTAAATGCACCCCTTTTCAGGGGTGCATAATAGAAATGTGCGGATACTATCTTACACATAAACTCTACGGTATGAACACAACATCATTGTGATATTCAAGGAACTCACGCTCGGGATAAAACCGGTCTGGTTTCCGAATTTCTTGTTTGTCACACCTTAATAGCCATTGAATACCAGAATCCACAATATCTGAACTTCGCTGCAACTGGCTAGATACACGAACAGTATAATCCGGTAAAACCGTAATTAACCCTTGGTCAAATGCTCGGTCATGAAGGCCATTAAGACACAAACCATTTCGTGGATTTGTACGCTCGGTTCTCGGGTTGCTTTTGCTCCACGGTTTGATATGGCTTGCGACCAACAGAGAAGGTATGGCAATGCCAGTAATGCAACAACTTTGCTGGTAGGAACTAAGTACTGCGTCTCAGAAGAATTGTTGATACTGGAATATGGCCTTTATTGCTCTGCCAACTTCTGCATCTGGCACACTGTCAATCAGTGCTTTTTGATGGCGAAACATCTTAAACCATGAAGGGCGTTTTTCTTTTTTCGCCATTCACTCACCCCCATCCGGTACAGGAGCAGCCTCAATGGCTTTCGCTGTTGCATCAATCTCAGCCGCCCGATGGCGCATAGAACGAGCACAGCGCATCTTCTCAGCATCATTGGCCGGGAGGTAATAACCCGCCACATTGTCTGCACAGATTGGAATACCTTCCAGACGTTCCTGCTGAATCATACGGCGGATTTCCCTTTCCTTTAGTCCTGTCATTCCCTGTAGATGATGTAGCGTTACAGCGTTAGTCTGTCCAGTGCTCAAAAAATCCGAAATTAGGAATTGACCCACCGCCGAATCTGCTGTACAATCGTTGTGGAATGTGTGCTGCACTTTTCCACCTGCCTGTCCCGTTGTTGGCGCAACGGGGCGGGCATTTTCTTTTTTGCTCATGCTCTCACCTACAAACGGCGAATA
>CAYXUI010000053.1:0-11851 GCA_964468195.1 uncultured Oscillospiraceae bacterium
CCGGGGAAGATCAGGGTCACCTTGAACAGATCCCCGTCCACCAGCAGTTGGAGCTGGCCTTTCTGCAGTTCCATCAGGCTCTTGGCGATGTTTAAACCCAGACCGCTGCCTTCGGTGTTTCGGGAGTCGTCGCCCCGGACGAAGCGTTCCAGCAGTTCATCGGCTTCCACGTTCAGTTCTTCCCGGGAGATGTTCTTCAGGGAGAGCATGACCTTGCCTTCCATGCTCATCAGGTCGATATACAGCCGGGTTCCCGGCATTGCGTATTTTACCGCATTACCCAGCAGGTTGCTCAGTACCCGCCACACCAGCCGGCCGTCTGCCTGCATAGGCACCCGGTCTTCGCCGTGGCGGAATACCGGGACCAGCCTTGCCCGATCCAGCTTGTCGGCAAATTCTCCCAGGGCCTGATTTACGGATTCCACTGCATCCACGGTGGTGATGTCCACACTCATATTGCCGGTGTTGGCCTTGCTCATGTCCATCAGGTCTTCGATAAGCTTCTTCAGCCGCTGGGACTGACGATCCAGCACTTCCAGATACTGTGCGCCTTCTTCCTCTGTATGGGGCTTTTGCAGCAGATCCACATAGTTGATGATGGAGGTCAGGGGGGTCTTGATATCGTGGGAGACATTGGTGATGAGTTCCGTCTTCATCCGTTCGGATTTCAGCTGCTTCTGGGCGGCCACCACGGCCACATCTGCCAAGGCGTTCAGATCTTCGGCGGTTTCTTCAAAGCAGCCCACCATCATCTTTTTATCCACTTTAATGTCCAAATCGCCCTTGCTCATACGCTTGGTGCTTTCCGCCAGCAGGCCGAAGCAGTAGGCACTGTAAAGCAGGATACCCACAGCTACCAGCAGTCCGCAGATTGCCAACAGCCCGTTGGCCACCACGCCGATGCCCAGTGCCAGAATCATGGCCCCGCCTACTACCAGCCACTGCCACATGACGGGCAGCAGTTTCAGCCAGCGGTTGATGGTTTTGCCCATCCAGCGGAAGGCATCGCGGATCCAGCCGCCGCAGCGGTGGAGCAGTTTTTCCGTGGCCTTGTAGAGCCAGACGAAGGCTTTCATGGTCAGATCCCAGAAGGCCCGGAGGAATTTCCCCAGCGCCGGGACACCGTGATCGGCAGTGACATTTTTCAGCCACACCAGCATGGCCATTCCCAGCCGGAGGCAGTGGCCGCAGAGGGTATTGCGCCACAGGAAGCCGCCGGGGGTCTTCATCTGGGCTACAAAGGCAAAGCAGAAGCCCACGAAGATCAGGCAGCACAGGAATCCCGCCCCGGCCAGCACTTCACAGCCAACCAGGAAATCCCGTTCCAGCACATCCACCCACATTTCTGCCAGCATCACCGCCAGACAGGCCACAGCGAAGCCATCCACCAGCAGGTACAGGTCCAGAGGCAGCCGGTTCAGGCCGCCAGCTTCCACGGTATCACAGTTGGGCTTCCGGCCTGCGGCGGTGCACAGGTACACGGCCAGTGCCGCAAAGACCAGCAGGCACACTGCCATCAGGGGCATCAGGTAGTCCCGGTATTCCCGCAGCAGCTCCAGTGCCTGATAGGCATTGTAATCATAAATGGCATCCCGGGTCATATAGACTTCCACGGTCATTTCCGGCAGGGTCAGGTAGACGTACTTTGCCACCATGGTCTCTTCCCACTGGGTGTCGTAGTATTCCTGGGTATTGATCTGATACTCCGTCAGGGGTTTGCCGTTAATGAGCACCGGTTCGGTGACTTCCGGTTCTGTTTCCGCAGGTTCCGTTTCCGCAATCACCACCGGGGTACTGGGGTTCATGGGCAGCGTTGTGACAACCTTGGTTTCCTCCGGCGTGTCTTCTTTCGGATCTTCTGCCCAGGTGGGCTCTGTCGATCCATCCTCCGGCAGGGCAGAAGCGGCGGAATATTCTTCTTCCTGGTCATCGGAGTATTCTTCCCAATCTTCCTCCCACTGTTCTTCTTCGGTCTCCACCCAAGCTTCGCTTTCCGCCGTTTCGGGGACCGTCTCCGGGATGGTTTCCGCAGTGGTTTCAGGAATGGTTTCTTCGGTTACTTCGGTTGCCGCTGTTTCTTCGGTTTCTTCCTCCGCTGTCACCACGGGTTGGGCAGAGCGGAAGATCAGGTAGCCATCATTGTCCCAGTAAACTGTGCCTGCCGGGCTCACATCCAGCTTCAGCTGGGTGCCGTCCGTCATGGTGAAGATCCCCTGGGCAATCTCCATTTCCGGGAACCAGTACTCCCCGATGGAAGAATCCTCCGGGCCACCAAACAGGCCACGGTAGGTCAGATACCCTTCGGCATCATAGAACAGGATTCCGGTGGTACCGGTAAATTCTCCCTCATAGGAGCCGTCTTCCCTGTCCAGTGTCAGCACAGTCCCGGAATCCCAGTCAAAAGCCTGTACAATAGGATTTCCGGTTTTATCGGCAAAAATCGCCGACTTCACCAGTGCGCCGCTCTGGGGCAGGGTCACGCCATCGGCCAGCGTCAGGGTTTTTCCATGGGCTTCCGCCTCCCGGGAGCGAAGCTGCTCCTTGCCCTCGGTACTGACAAGATAGGCATATTTGCCGGTAATGGGGAAGCTTTCCTGATAGGCAATCTTCTGCTCCTTTAATTCCGGGTTATAGGAAAGCAGTTCGTTGCCTTCTCCATCATAGATGGTATAGCCGTAGTAATCGCTGTTATAGAGATTGTCAAAGTAGTGGCTTTCGTAGAGCCAATAGATCAGGTTGTCTGAGCAGCCGCCCCATTCGCTGCTTGCATAGTCTTTGGCCAGCCAGTCGGTGAAGGAATAGCTGTCGGCGTGGACATTCTCCTGCACCATTTCCTCCACCGTGCGGTTATACAGGTTACCGGAGGTCAAAATCACCGTACCGGCGGCACCGCCAATGGCTCCCATCAGTGCTGCAGCACACAGGACGATGGCGAGAAATTTGAAAGCGATATGATTTTTCACTCAGACTCCCCCTTCCATTTTATAACCCTGACCCCAGACCACTTTCAGGTATTGGGGTTCCGAGGGATTGATCTCGATTTTTTCCCGCAGGTGGCGAATGTGGACGGCCACAGCCCCTTCGCTTCCCAGTGCCGCCTCCCGCCAGACGGACTCATACAGGAGCTTGGTGGAAAACACCTTGCCGGGATTGGTCATCAGCAGGTGCAAAATGGCGTATTCCGTGGGGGTCAGGGACACGGTCTCCCCGTCCACGGTGACGGCCTTGGTCCGGTCGTCCAGCATCACCCCGCCTACGGTAATGGTGCTGTCCCCTTCCGGCTCCGGGCAGCTGCCCAGCCGGGAGTATCGCCGCAACTGGGAGCGAACGCGTGCCAGCACTTCTACCGGCACAAAGGGCTTGGTGATATAATCGTCAGCCCCCACATTCAGCCCCAGAACCTTATCCTCCACTTCGGATTTGGCGGTAAGCAGAATAATGGGCACATTAGAAAATTTCCGGATCTCCGCCGTGGCGGTGATGCCATCCATGGCTGGCATCATCACATCCAGAAGGATCAGGTGGATATCATTCTTCTGGACGATATCCAGAACTTCCTCCCCGGTGTAGGCTTCAAACAGATTGTACCCCTCCGGGGTCAGGTAAATCTTCAACGCATTGACGATATCCGGCTGATCGTCACAAATCAGGACATTGTACATACCCAGGTTCCTCTTTCTTAATCTTTGTAGCTTCATTATAACACCGATTTTCTTAAGATGAAAGAGCCAGATTTCTTAAATCCTTCTTAAGGAGCGGGCGGCCAGTGGCCGCAACAAATGATGTACGTAGGGCGGGGGCACGCCCCCGCCGATCAGGTAGCGATAAATGTGTGGTCAGTGGAATGGTATAACGTTAAAGAATGCGCCAACCACAGTCTCAAAACAGGAATACAACCGACAAATTGATGAAGGTTATGATGTGGTGAGATATTTTTCCTTCAACCAAACGATTCAAAACCCACAACGGGTCGGCAGAGGCATGCCTCCGCCCTACAAAACGTTTGTGTATCCCTCATCCACTTGCATTTTGTCAAAAACTGCGTTACAATAGAGGAAAATCCAATTTTGGAGGAAAAATACTATGGAATATCGCGTTCTCGGCAAGACCGGCTTGAAGATCTCCCGGATGGGCTTTGGCGGCATTCCCATCCAGCGTATTGACGCAGAGGGCACCAAAGTGCTGATGCACCAGCTCCGTGCTGCCGGTGTCAACTTTATCGACACTGCCCGGGGCTATACCGTCAGTGAAGAATACCTGGGCTACGCCCTGGAAGGCATCCGGGAAGATTTTGTCGTCGCCACCAAGAGCATGTCCCGCACCAAAGAAGCCATGGCGGCAGATATCGACACCAGCCTGAAAAATCTGCGCACCGACTACATTGACCTGTATCAGATCCACAACGCCACCCCGGAACAGCTCCAGCAGGTGGTCGCTCCCGGCGGTGCTCTGGAAGCTCTGCTGGAAGCCAGAGATGCCGGCAAGATCCGCCACATTGGCCTGACCTCCCACTCTCTGGACACCTTCAAAATGGCACTGGACATGCCTTGGGTGGAGACCTTCATGTTCCCCTACAATATCGTGGAGACCCAAGCCGAGAAGCTCATTGCGCAGGCTGCTCAGCGGAATATCGGTTTCATCGACATGAAGCCTCTGGCCGGTGGTGCCATTGAAAACGCCACGCTGGCGCTGCGCTACATCTGCGCCAACGACAATGTCACCGTGGTGATCCCCGGCATGGCCGACCCCAAAGAACTGGAACAGAATCTTGCCGCCGTTAGCGACCATAGCCCCATCACCCCGGAAGAAAAGGCAGAATTCCTGGAAATCCGCAATGCCCTGGGCACCAATTTCTGCCGCCGTTGCAACTACTGCCAGCCCTGCTCCGCCGGGATCAACATTTCCGGTGCCTTCCTGTTTGACGGCTACCTGCAACGCTACGGTCTGGGTGACTGGGCCAAATCCCGCTACGCCGCCATGGACAAAAAGGCCAGCGATTGCATCGGCTGTGGTGCCTGCGAAGACCGCTGTCCCTATAACCTGCCCATCCGGGAGATGCTGAAGAACGTCGCCCAGCACTTCGGTGCATAACCGGAATTTTCCCCCAAAAAAACATTTACCGCCGCAGGAAATCATTCCTGCGGTGGTTTTGATTCAGCATTCTTCCAAAAATGCCCTGACCTGCCGGTTACTGCGCAGATTCACCACCTGGGCGTGTTTGGTTTTGGCGATCCAGATATCGTTGCGGATGCGGTTCTGCTTCCGGTAATTCCAGACGTATTGGATTTTCTCCTTCGTCAGTTTCTCCCCGTTGGGGTCTTTCCGGGCGGCATAGGCCCGTTTGCACAGGTTCCACAGGCAGACCCGCCGGGGAAGATTTAAGTATACGATGGTATCGCACTTTTTTAGTCTCATTTCCATGGTGCGGCTGAAATCCCCGTCCATGATCCAGCTGTCCAGAGCCAGGGCTTTTTCCATCCGGGTGTCAAACTCCTCTTTGGAAATGTGGCTGCCCTCTCTCCCCCGCCAGAGTTTGTCCAGGCAGATCACGCTGATGTCTAATCTTTCCCCCAGCTCTTTCGCCACATAGGTTTTCCCGCTGCCGGGACAGCCCATAATGATGATCCGTTGCATAAAACACCTTTTTCTTTATATAGTTATGTTAACCTTTCCACTCAAAGAAACAGGTTCGGTGTTGCCCAAACCTGTTTGATTCCTCCTCCGTCACGGCTTTCGCCGTGCCACCTTCCCCAAAGGGGAAGGCATTGGGATTTTGTGCTTAGTAAGCCACGCCCCAGTAGACCATCTTGTTTGCGGGCTTGCCGCAGCAGGCGCAGGTGTCGCCCAGATGCTCCTGTGCAAAGGGGATGCAACGGGAGGACATGCCGGCCTTTTCCTTCATGGCCAGCTCGCATTCCAGATCGCCACACCACATGGTCTTGACGTAGCCGCCGTTGGCTTCCTGCAACTCCTTAGCTTCCTCGATAGAGTGGGCTTCGTAGATGTGCTCATCCAGATTCTTCTTGGCCTTGTCGAACATCTGCTGCTGTACGACTTTCAGCTGTTCGGCAACAGCGGCCTCCAGCTCTTCCAGCCTGACAACCACCTTTTCCCGGTCGGTACGGCGAACCAGTACGCACTGGCCGTTTTCCAGATCCCGGGGACCACACTCTACCCGCAGAGGTACGCCCTTCATTTCGTACTCGGCGCACCTCCAGCCCATGGAGTTGTCGCTGTCGTCCATCTTGGTACGGAAACCAGCATCCATCAGCCGATCCCGGATGGCAGAAGCACCTTCCAGAACACCGGCCTTATGCTGGGCAATGGGCAGAACCACCACCTGAGTGGGTGCGATTTTGGGAGGCAGCACCAGGCCGTTATTGTCGCCATGGGTCATGATGATGCCGCCGATGAGGCGGGTGGACACGCCCCAGGAAGTCTCGTGGGGATTGGTTTTCTGGTTGTTCTTGTCGGTGAACTCAATGCCGAAGGCCTTGGCAAAGCCGTCGCCAAAGTAGTGGGAAGTACCGGCCTGCAGTGCCTTCCGGTCGTGCATCATGCACTCGATGGTGTAGGTAGCTTCCGCACCGTTGAACTTTTCCTTGTCGGTCTTCTGACCACGGGTAACGGGCATTGCCAGCACGTTCTCGCAGAAGTCAGCGTAGACGTTCAGCATGGTCTCGGTGAATGCCTTGGCTTCCTCAGCGGTGGCGTGGATGGTGTGACCTTCCTGCCACAGGAACTCCCGGTGACGCAGGAAGGGCCGGGAAGTCTTCTCCCAGCGCAGCACGCTGCACCACTGGTTATACTTCATGGGCAGATCCCGGTGGGACTGGAGCACATGGGCAAAGTGCTCGCAGAACAGAGTCTCGGAAGTAGGCCGGATGGCATACTTCTCTTCCAGCCGCTCGTTGCCGCCCATGGTGACCCAGGCGCACTCGGGAGCAAAGCCCTCCACATGATCCTTCTCCTTCTGGAGCAGGCTTTCAGGGATCAGCATGGGCATGTAGACATTTTCCACGCCCTGCTTTTTGAATTCTTTATCCATGATGTTCTGGATATTCTCCCAGATGGCATAGCCATAGGGCCGGTAAATGAATACGCCCTTGATGGAAGAATAATCGATCAGCTGTGCTTTCTTGCACACGTCGGTAAACCACTGGGCAAAGTCCACTTCCATGTCCGTGATCTGCTCGACCTTCTTATCTTTCGCCATATCTGTCATCCTCTCGGTTTTTCCAAAAATAAGTTATTATATTGTAGCACAGTTGTCAAGCAGAAGCAAGGGAAAATCCCGGGGAATTGCGAATGATTTTGCAGGTTTGACAGTGGTTATCCTGTTCCCAGGATTCCCCCACAGAAACACGCCATCTACACCAACAAACAAACGGGCAGCCCACCGGCTGCCCGCTTGAGAAAAAGGATTACTGCATACCCTGCTCGTAGGCTTCGATCATTTTCTTGACCATCTGGCCGCCGACGGAGCCGGCTTCCCGGGAAGTCAGGTGGCCGTTGTAGCCCTGGGTCAAATTTACCCCGACTTCGTTAGCGGCTTCCATTTTGAACTTGTCCATCGCCTCGCGGGCCTGGGGGATATTGAGCTGGTTGTTGTTCTTGTTGCTCATATTGGTTCTCTCCTTTTGTCGTTTTCCGGAAAGCCAAGGCGCTTTCCGGAGAAAACGTCTTTTCTTGTCCGCAAACATAGCTTTTCCAAAGGTGGCCTTTGTATGCTTGGGTGTTTTCGGAAAGCGTGACAGTTTGTTCCATTCGCCATTTTTTGATCTTTACCGATGAAAGAACAGGCAGTCATGGTAACGGGCACCATATTCTCAGCCTGCTGTCCGCAAGTTGAGGTTCTCCCTTCCCTGGCAATATTCCCTTTTTGGAATACCACATACCATTTTGCCGGAAATCACGGTATTTTCCACGAATGCTACTTGAAAAAATTGCGGTTCTGGTATATGATACATTTATAATAAAGGCTATCAAGAGACGGGGATCCGTCTCTTGCCCGTAGGGTTCCCTGCGGGCGAAAATTTGTAAAACGGATATCTGCTTTTGTGTTCCCAAATCCTGCGGACACAATGCATATGGCCAACTTAATATACACAATACACAGAGGCAATGCGTTCGTAACGGCCCCTTTGGGGTCAGGCGTATTGCTAAACAAGGGAACGGGGTGCAAGTCCCCACATTTACCGATGCTGTAAGCGTTTAGAATTCTGTCCGTCGGCGAAAGCCGGTCATTGGGACATTCTCCTGAGAAGGCAGGGCAGAATTTGCTTAAGACGCAAGTCAGAAGACCTACTGTGTATGCTTACGTTATCGAAAACGGTTACGGTGATGTTGCACCCGCAATGTCATCGTAACCGTTTTTTGTTTCTCCATTGGTTCTGCCCGGGCCTCCCGCACAGAATCATTCCCACCATAATGCCGTCTGGATCTTGATGCAGGCGGCTTGTGGTGCGTTGCAGACCCTCCGCCGATTTGGCGGTGAACCATAAACCCGGCTTATTTTGTGGCAGCCACAGGCCCGGAAAGGGGCACCCAGGCTGCTGAACAAGGGAATCCGGTGAAAAACCGGAACACGGCAGCTTGTGCTGCTGTGCTGTAAGCACGAAGAGACGGCTCTTTCTGCGAAAGCAGGTCATTGGGAAGCAATTCCTGAGAAGGCGAAGCCGGCTCGATGGGAAGCCCCGGAACGTGCCAGTCAGAAGACCTACAAAACTGTGCGCCTGCGCAGCTTAAGTCAAAGCCATCGGTAATGCACCATAGCAGCCGGACTTTACCCCGTTTTACGCCTGCGGGCGAGGAAATACAGCGACTTTCCGACACAGGAAGTCAACTAAATCTTAGGAGATGAATGGATGCAACTGAATTTGAAGAGAGTGCTTACCCTTGCGCTGGCATTTGTGTTGCTGGTGGGATTCTTCCCGGTGGCCGCAAAAGCAGCGGAAACAGAGGAAACGGCTTCCGTGACTGTGTACTTCTCCATGTCCCATGATGAAGCCTTCATGGAAGGCGAAAACACCGGCGAGGCCATGGCCTTAAAGAAGATCACTGTTCCCTATTTTGACCTTGACAACTATGATTTGGAGAATTTCTATTTCTCCTCCGAAAGCTATGGCGACGACGGCGATGGTCTCCCCGGCAGCGATCTGCTCCCGGGTACAGCAGAGTTCGCCAGGAACAAGGTCACTATGCTCCACCTGTTCATTTACGCCACGGAAGTCTACTACTGCGGCATCGAACCGGAGGCCGCCGGTCAGGGTTACCTGAAAGACGCGGGCATTCTGTATACGGATGTGTTCAATATTAGTGGCAGCGTGGGTTCTTCCTTCTTGAACAACCTGTGGGGTTACGACCTGAACCTGAACTACTACTACAATTATGAGTACCCCCTGGCCAGCGAAGGCTGGGGCTCCACCTCGGACCAGGTCCTGCTGCACGATGGCGATGTGGTCACGCTGGCCCACTTCACCAGCTGGAGCTTCTTCTCTGACCCGGACTGCATTTTCAACTACCTGACCACCGGCGACCGGGAAGTGGAGACCGTGGTCAAACAGGGCGAAACCGTGACATTGAATGCGATGATCGCAGGTCCCAATGTCAACGGTGACAGCGGTACGGCCCAGACCCCCGTCACCATCTGCCCCGAAATTTACATTGCTCCTGCGGATGAAATTCCCAGCGGCGATGTCACCGAGTGGGATCTGCTGGGCACGGCGGAAGCAGATGGTACCTTCCAGCTGGATACCACCAATCTTGCCGCCGGTGAATATGTGGTGGCCATGGCCGGCCGGTATGGTTCGGAAATCACTTACGACATCTGCTCCTGCCCCGGCGGCACCCGGCTCATCGTGGAGGCCGACACCGACAGCTATTATGAAGACTACCCCTTCTCCAATGTGACGGCGGACGATTCCACTCAGTCCCTCATTGATATCACCGACACCACCCTGCCACAGGAAGGATTCTACAATGCACAGGCAGATGTTCCTGCTTACCAGATAATCGTTCCCGATGGCACAGAAACCGTCCATGTGACCTTCAACCGGACGGATTTCACCACTTACACCATGAGCTGCGACAGTGCTACCGGTGAAGTGGGCTGGGATGAGCCTCCCGTTACCCTCCATGACAATGGCGATGGTACCATGACCGTGGACATTCCTGCTGAAAGCTTCACGGACAATACGTCCTACATCGTGCTGGAAGACAACGTGTACTGGGGCCCCCTCTATGGCTTTAACTTCGTCTCCGGTACGCCCACCGTTCCCGGTGGCGGCAACAAGGTAGCCGTCACTGGCGTGACCCTGGACAAGACCACCGCAACCGTGGACCTGTCCGACAAGGAAACCAGCTTCACTCTGACAGCTACGGTCGCTCCGAAAAACGCCAGCAACAAGAAGGTTACCTGGACTTCCGATAACGAAACTGTGGCTTCTGTCACCAGCAAGGGCATCGTGACAGCCAAGGGTGTGGGCACCGCCACCATCACCGCCACTACCAAGGACGGCAGCTTCAAGGCCACTTGTATTCGGTGGCATAACGGATGACGGCAATGTCCACGTCGCAGTTGCTCAGCAGTTCCAGCCCCTGCCGGGGATGCCCTTCCCGAATCACTGCATCCAGCGATTCCCCGGGAGCGATGTTTTGCAGATACTGCCAGGTCAAACGCAGATAGGCCTGAGACCGGGGCAGGCAGACCCGGAACCGGCTGGCCAGATTGTGGTTAGGCCCCAGCCGCTCCATAAACTCCATTTCCCGGAGGACGTTTTTGGCATGGCGCAAGAATTGCTGCCCCTTTTCCGTAGGCTGTACGCCCCGGCGTGTCCGCTGGAAGATGGCAAAACCGATGGATTCCTCCGTCTCCCGGAGCAGGCGGCTTAAATTGGGCTGGCTCATGTAGAGATTTTCCGCCGCCTGAGAAATGGAGCGGGTGCGCTCGATCTCCGTCAGGTAGTAAAGCTGCTGGGTATTCATAACCATGGCATGGGATCCCTTTCCAAAAGAAAATGCGGCAGTCCGAAAAACAGACTGCCGCAAACGTTTTTATGCAACACAACCAAGCAGGAGAAATCCCCTGCTGTTACAAATATCATCCTTGTAGTTCTTCTGACTCGTATCTCAAACGATGTATGCTGCTGCCTTCTCAGGTTTCCCCAATGACCGGCTTCCGCCGACGCAACATACCTCTCGATACTTACAGCACCGTTTCGTGCGGGGCTTTGCACCCCATTCCCTTTTTCAGCTCCACAGCCGACCTGCGCACCATGGAGACACAAGAATTTTTCTTTTATTATACGAAATTGGAAAGGGAATGTCAAAAGAAAATCCACCGAATTTCTGTGACATAACAAAAATGACATGTTCGATAAAAATCACCGGCGTTCCGAAAGGAAGATTCCGGGGATGGATTCGAAAACCTTACAGCGTAAAGGCAAAAAGAGCATCATTCTTGCCCTGTCTCAATCACAAACCAGACTTTTAACCAGGTTTCTTTCCCTGACCATTGAGATAGTTTTGTATCTAAGCACAAGAAAAGGCCGCTCAAGTCTTGATAGACTTAAGTGGCCTTATTACATTTCCAGTGTACGGTTTCATATTCTCCTGAAGGCCTGGAGAAATTGCAAAGTCCATCAAGCTTTCGTATTCGAATCAGTTTACGCTTGAAGATATAAAGAAAACGACATGCCACGGCATGTCGTTTTCTTTGGCTCCCCCTGTTGGACTCGAACCAACGACCTGCGGATTAACAGTCCGTCGCTCTACCGACTGAGCTAAGGGGGAATGTTTGTGTTGGCATTACCTATCTTCCCGGGCAGTCGCCCGCCAAGTATTGTCGGCG
>CAYXUI010000054.1:0-10535 GCA_964468195.1 uncultured Oscillospiraceae bacterium
GCTCACCGGCGGTGAACACGAACTCGTTGCCGCACTCTTTGCACACTAAAGTCTTATCTTCGTACATGGAAAATACCTCTCTTCGGTTTTTGTTGCCCCGTGAAATCCCAGAAATTTTGTTATAACGCAGGGTCGGAATAGTGGGCAGAGAAAGACTGCCACAACTCGGATTATACACAAATATGAACAATTTGTCAATGGGCTATGAACTTTTTTGCGCAGAAAATTCAGATTCGGAACTGGGCCTGCCCCTCACAGGGAATGTGCAGATGGTCATAAGCCAAGGGCGTGACACAGCGGCCCCGGGGGGTCCGGGTCAAAAATCCCAGCTGCATCAGGTAGGGCTCGTAAACGTCCTCCAATGTCACCGCTTCTTCGCCAATAGTAGCAGCCAGGGTTTCCAATCCCACCGGGCCCCCGGCGTAATTCTGGATGATGGCAGTGAGCATCCGGCGGTCGATATTATCCAGGCCCAGATGATCCACTTCCAGCCGCTGCAGGGCAAGGTCCGCCGCTTCCTTCGTAATGGTGCCGTCCCCCATGACTTCCGCAAAGTCCCGGACCCGCCGCAGGAAACGGTTGGCGATTCGGGGGGTACCCCGGCTCCGGGAGGCGATCTCCATGGCACCCTTGGGATCAATGGGCATCCCAAGAATGGTAGCGGAGCGGGTAACAATCCGTGCCAGCTCCTCCGGGGTGTACAGTTCCAGCCGCAGATTCACGCCGAACCGATCCCGCAAGGGGGCGGACAGCTGCCCTGCCCGGGTAGTGGCACCCACCAGGGTGAACTTGGGCAGATCCAACCGGATGGAATTGGCAGAAGGGCCTTTGCCCACGATAATATCAATGGCAAAATCCTCCATTGCCGGGTAGAGAATTTCCTCCACCACTCGGTTCAACCGGTGAATTTCATCGATAAACAGAATGTCCCCGGGATTCAGGTTGGTCAGCAGCGCCGCCAGATCACCGGGCTTTTCGATGGCCGGGCCGGAGGTAATGCGGATGTTTACCCCCATCTCGTTGGCGATGACACCGGCCAAAGTGGTCTTGCCAAGGCCCGGAGGACCATAGAGCAGGGTATGATCCAGAGGCTCGTTCCGCCGCCGGGCGGCTTCAATATAAACGGAGAGATTCCCCTTGGCTTTCTCCTGGCCGGTATAATCCGCCAATAATTTCGGCCGCAGGCCGATCTCCCCTGCATCCTGTGGCGCAAAAGTGGGAGAAATAATGGGTTCCTCCATAGATTGGGAAAATTCCAGACTCATAAGCACATTTCCTCAATTTTAATTCTTCATAACCATGGCCCGCAGGGCGTAGCGCACCATTTCTTCGGTGGAAGCGTTGGGGTCCACGCCTTTCAGGGCGGCGCTGATCTCAGCAGGAGAATAGCCCAGCTCCTGCAAAGCCGCATTGGCCAGGGCAACACCACCGCCGGTTTGAACGGGAGCCGAGGCCGGGCCGGTAGAAAAATCCAGTTCCATACCGCCGCCACCGATTTTGTCCTTCAGTTCCAGAATGATCCGCTGGGCAATTTTCTTGCCGATGCCCTGGGCAGCGGTGAGCATTTTCTCGTCCCCGGTCATAACGGCCAGGGTGAAATTCTGAGGGCCACCGGAAGACAAGATCGCCATGGCGGCCTTGGGGCCGACACCGTTGACGGAGGTCAGCAACTCGTAGCACCGCTGCTCCTCCCGGCTGGAAAAACCGTAGAGATCGTAAGCATCCTCCCGGATGGATTCGGTGATGAAGAGCTTGGCCTTCTGATTCAGTTTCAGCTGACCGGCGGTGTAAGCCGTGACCCGGCAGCCGTAACCCACGCCACCGCAGTCAATGACCGCCAACCCCGGCTCCAACAGGGCAACCATGCCGGAAACGTAATATAACATAATGTCCTCCGAATGTGGGAATAAGAATAATTACAAATTATAAATGGTGCCGATCATGGCATTTCCATAAATCGTCAGAAGCGGTGGGAAGAAGACTGTCATCCCGACGGAGCGAAGCGATTGGAGGGATCTTCGCACCGATTCCACTGCAAAAGTCAACGCAGTGCGTAGATTCCTCGACTACGCTCGGAATGACAAATTATATACATTGTGCGTATTTTGCAGTTGCTGCGACAGTTTGATAAGCAAAATTTAACTGTCCACTGTCAATTGTCAACTGTCAACTTTGCTATGAGGCTGGTTGCACTTCTGGCATGGCACAATGCGATGGCCACCGCATCGGCGGCATCATCGGGTTTGGGCACTGCATTCAGGTGCAGCAGCCGTTTGGTCATGTCCTGGACCTGATGTTTGGTGGCGTTGCCGTAACCCACCACGGCCTGCTTGACCTGCATGGGTTTATACTCATAAACCGGAAGCCCCGCCTGCCGGATGGCAAGCAGAATCACCCCACGGCTCTGGGCCACGTTGATGCCGGTGGTGACGTTCTGACCGAAGAACAGTTCTTCGATGGCCACGACTTCCGGCTTTGCCTGCTGCAACAGCTGGACCATATCATTGTAAATGACTTCCAGCCGCCAGGAAAATTCCGTATTGGGAGGTGTGGTGATGGCCCCGCAGTTTATCAGACAAAACTGCCCCCGCTGGGCCTCGATGAGACCAAAACCGGTAATGCCGTAACCGGGGTCAATGCCCAGGATCCGCATTACAGCCCACCCCGGGCGATGCTCACCACTTCAAAAATCACAAAAGCAATAAAAATCACCAGTCCGATCCGGGCACCCCAGACCTGCCAGGCCGGGCGGGGCACATAGCCCTCCTGCTCAGAAATCTGCTCCGGATTTTTCTTTTCTTCCATAAAACGTCACCTCTTGGGAATATCATAGCACATTTGTTTCAAAATAGCCAGCATGATTTTGGATTTCTTCCGCCACCCAGTCCATGGCCTCTTTCAGGCAGAGATAGGGGTCTCCCTCCCAGGTTTCCTGCTCCACGAAGCCGTAGGGTACATCGGTTTCCAGACAGGCGGAAACCACGCCTGTCCAGTTGGTGTCCCCCTGACCGGCAGGCACCAGCTTTCCCTCCCGGCTGTCCTTGAAATGCACCATGCAGACCCGGCCGGCGTACCGCCGCAGGAAGGCGGGCATATCGTCACAGTTCCGGTTCAGGTGGTACAGATCCAGACAGATATCCATTTCCGGCACCGCTTCCAGCAGATATTCCACAGCATTCCCCTCCGGCAGGGCGGTAAAATCCGCCGTCACCGGGTGGAAACACAGCTTCTGCCCCAAGGATCCCAGCCTTCCCGCCAGCTGCCGCAACTCTTCGGCAAAAACTTCCAGTCCGGCGGGGGATTTCCGGTTTTCCGGGATCCGGCTGACGCAGAGCCATTTGCCTCCGGAAAGGGCATTCAGCCGGATATAGTATTCCGGATCCTCCGCCACAAGGCTGTAAAAATCCTGAACGGATACGGAGTGCAGGCCATTTTCTTTCAGCGCCCGGGCAATGGCTTCGATGGGAACCGCCGGCTCGATCCATTGCAGCTGCACCGGATCACAGCCCAGGACCTTCATTTTTTGGCAGGCAGCAAAGACCTGCTCTTCCGTTTGAAGCAAAGGCTTCAAACTGGATACCTGAATGCCAACTTCCATGTCAGTCTCCTTTGCGCATTTGCTCCATTTTTGCCCGGATGGCCACAAGCGCCTCCCCGGGATCGGCAATGGCCATCACCGCTTCTTCAAAGGGACAGGGACCGGTGCCCTGTCGGTTGATGATGCCATCGACAAAGGTATCTGCTGCCACAGCGATCCCCTGGGTTTCCAGCACTTCCGCCGCCGGACGGCTCATGATCCGGGCATACACGGCCGTTACCCCCAGCAGGCAGTACAAAAAGGCGGCGCCCCGGCCCACCACCCGGTCAGCGGCAAAAAAGCCGGTAAGATCCGTATCCCCGTCCAGCCAGTCCAGCAGCGGGCGAACCCCACGCTGGGTGGCAGTAAATGTATCTTCCCCCCGGCAAAGGACACAGGTATAGTCCCCGGCATCCAGGATCTGCCGGGCACGGTTCCAATCTTCCATAAAACGTCCTCGATTCATCGGATTTTGTATCATTATATCGGCTCCGCCGAAGAATGTCAACGGCGCGCAAAAATGGCACGCTGCTTTCAGCAGCGTGCCATAACAGGCACAAATCAAACGATCTTGGGCAGAGAGGCAGCGGCCACGGACTGACCCACACGGCGCATCTTCTCGTCGGGCAGGGTGACGGCGCACTTCTTGGCCAGTTCGGGATACTCATCAGCCAGGATCTCATTGCAGACCCGCAGGATGGTATCGCCGCCCTTACCGGACATGACACGGCCCAGCAGCATCATGTAGTTGATGTCATAGAACTGGGAGTACAGCACGGTGGTGTAAGCCAGGTAAGCACCGATGGTCTCAAACACGGCGATGGCCCGCTCGTCATCTTCTTCCATCAGCTTCTGAACAAACTTCAGCTTCTCGGCCAGGGACAGATCTTCCGGTACTTCGATGCCGGCCCAGGGTGCCAGCTTGATAACGGCATCCTGAGAGAAATACTTGCAGCCCACGCCGAAGTCGGTGGACCACTCGTCCTGCATGGCAGTAGCCTGGAGATCAACGGGAGCGAAGGCCAGCTCGTTGATCCAGCCCAGCACGTTCTGGTCCTTATCCACATAGCCAACGGCCTCGGAGGTACCCATGGCAATGCCCATCAGGTTGCCCTTGCCCAGACCCATGGCACCGGCCAGAGCAGAAACGTCACCGTCATTGGCCACCAGAATGGGAACGTTGGGGTCGATCTCGGCAGCGGCACGGTCGTAGATGGTCTTGACTTTATCCCAGTTGGAGCGGGGAACCTTGATAAACAGGGAAGCCACCATGGGTGCGTTGCCGATGAAGGTACCGGCGGAGGAAACGCCGATGGCATCCACCCGGGGCATCTTGGAAGCGGCGGTCTTGAAAGCCTCTACGATGTGGCCGAAGTGATATTCGGGATCC
This sequence comes from uncultured Oscillospiraceae bacterium, assembly GCA_964468195.1. Classification (GTDB taxonomy): domain Bacteria; phylum Bacillota; class Clostridia; order Oscillospirales; family Oscillospiraceae; genus Faecousia. The sequence continues at coordinate 4,968 of CAYXUI010000054.1, forward strand.
TCCTGCAGTTTGGGAAACCAGACCACTTCTTCGGAGTAGACACACTCGCCGTCGATGACAGCGGAAACCTTCCGGTCGGATCCGCCGGCGTCAAAGCCGATACGGCAGCCGTCCATATTGCCGCCCATGGGCTCTGCCACTTCGTTGGCTTCCGGGCACTGGTCCAGAGGCAGATCCAGGATCTCCAGATCCCGTTCATAGAGCTGATTAACGAAAGTGAAGTCAAAGTGACGCTCGCCGTCGGGCTGGTAAGCCTTCTGGAGCTTCTGAGCCAGCTCGGAGCAGCCGCAGATGGAAACACGGAAGCCGCCGGTGGACCACAGCAGGAACTTCACATACCGCTCCACATACCGGTAATCGGCCTCAGCCATTTCGGCAGTGCCGTGGATGCAGGTGTGGTGGACGGAGATGCGACCCTTGTCCCGCTCCACTGCGATGGCAATGGGCTGCTTTGCGTCCTTAAGGTAGGCGGCACGCCACACACCGAAGGGAATAAAGGTGGGATCCAGCTTTGGGGGGTGCTTCATCTGATATTCGATGCCTAAGTACTGCATTTGGATTTCCTCCTTAAAAGTGAAAATGGTATTTCTGGTTTTATTATAGCATATTGTCACCAATTGACAATATCCAAATGACGGATAGATTTGTCAATTTTCACTGCCCCGGCCCATGGCCGGGGACAATTCGGGACTGTACGCCGGTGGCAATCGTCACACCATTGGGCTCACCCGGTTCGGCACCGGGATACAGTCAGGCGTTAGAAGGCGGGTTTCCCGTCCCCCTTGCATACGGTTCCGGATGCAAGTGTAGGGGGCGGCGCCCCGATGCCCCGCCGATACGCTGGTGGTCAATGGTGGGGAACCATTGGCCACCCCTGCGATGCATATTGCTTCTGGTGAAAAGCAATGTCCCTGCAAGCCGGTGATCACGGCCTGCAAGGACACTTTTTATCCCTTATTCCTCTTCCGTCAGCCGGTTCAAAATGGCATCCAGCTTGGCGTTGACCATGTCGAAGTCCGACACGGCATCCATGATCTCATCGTACACTTCATACTTTCCCGCATCCTGCAAATTCCGGGCCAGATCCGCCACTTCCTGGGCATGGGCATCGTTGTGGCTTACCAGGTAACGCATCATCACCAGCAGTTCTTCCAGAGGGGTGGTGCTTTCCCCGACGTGGTGATCGTGCTCCAGTTCCCCGTGGACATGGGAGTGGGTCAGGCCGCCATGGGTATGGGCAACAGCACCATCGTGGCTGTGGGCCAGAGGGTCCCGCTTGACGCCGCTGACCTGATACATAGCGTCATTGCTCACCAGGATCTCCACCTCGAAGTAGGGATCAAAGAGCTTCATCAGACTCCGGGCCTCCATGAGACCGTTGGAAACCTTGCTGGCGGAACCGCTGTGGTGATCGTCAATGGCCTCCCGGCTGGCACCGTGGGCAATGGTCAGGCGGCCACCGTCTTTCAGCAGGCCTGCCAGAACTTTGATGAGGTGCTTGGGATTGGGGAAATGTGGGAAGGCATTGTATACCACCACCCGGTCGAACTTCTTTCCAAAGTCCACTTCCTCCACATCGCCGCAAATCACCTGGACCCGGGGCTCCTTTTCATATTTCCCGGCGGCAATTTTTGCCATTTCCGGAGAAATATCCACACCGGTAACGGAGTTCACTTCCCGGCTCAGATAATAATCAAACATGACACCGGTACCGCAGGCCACGTCCAGTACATCCATGCCGGGGCCCACTTCCGCATTGTCCAGAATCTTTCCGATAATGGCATCGCTTTTCACCATTTCCGCATCCCAGGTAGGGGCACAGCGGTCAAAAAAGGCGATCACATCCTGTTTTTCCATGGGTCTTCCTCCAAAATTTCATTTTTCTTAGCATACCATATTTTCGGTCAAACCGCAAGGTTTATGCGAAGAAGCTTCCGATGTCGATCTTCTGATACCCTCCAAAGCTGGAGGGACAGGCAAAAATCTCCTCCGCCAGCTCCGCATTCAAGAACATTTTCGTCACTTCGTTGGTCTTTTCTGTTATGTCGATGTCAGCAAAGACATCGGGGTACACGGTTTTGGCAATAAACCAGGTATTGATGAGGGAAATTTCAAAATTGGTATAGTAGGCGTTGTAGGCCATTTCCAGATACACGTCCCCATTCTGCCAGGCCTTGCAGGTATCAAACAGGGTGGGGTCTTCCTGATACAGGGGGATGATATTCTTCACGGCGGCGGCATCCAGCACCAAAATGTCCATGTCTTCTCCCAGAGAGACGAAGGTCTCTTCTTCAATGGACTGCACCCCCCTGGCGCCGGTGCCGGCGAGGACATTGCGGACGTTGGCGATTTCAAATGGTGCATAGCTTTCCGCCGTCATCAGATGATCGGTGGTGCCCCAGTTGCCCAGGCCGCAGATATAGACTCCGGGCTTGTCTTCCTCGGCAATATCCCCCGTCCGGGCGATAATTTCGGCGGCCTCTGCGGCAACATAATGATTCAGTTCTTCTGCCCGGTCTTCCCGGCCCATGACCTTGCCCAGCAGGGTCATAGAGGCGTTGAACGCATCGTCAAAAACTCCCCGGCTGCCGGTAGACAGGGTGATCACCGGCACCCCCAACTGTTCCTGAAGGGCATCGGATTTGTCTGCGTCCTCGTATTCGGAGATCACCAGATCCGGATTACAGGAGAGGATCTTCTCGGCCTCGGCTGTCTGGGCCTGGGGGCCGCCCACACCGCAGGAAGGGAGATTCCGGAATCCATCCCCATAGGCCAGCACATAGGGCCGGGCAGTGGCGTCAAACACCTGGGGGCGGCTGTCCAGAGAGGGATTGTCAATATCCTCCACGCCGCACAACAAAGCGGTATCCCCCACATAGCAGTACATCCGCAGAGCGCCGGCACCGATGCAAACCACACGTTGGTAGCTGCCCGGAGTGACGGCAACTTCCCGTCCCACCAGATCCGTGACGGTTACGGTTTCCGCTTCGGCGACCTCCGTCACCGTTTGCCCGGCGCAGGCGCAGAGAGACAGGGCCAGAACAACACTCAACATCAGAGCAGACAATCGTTTCATGGTCATCGTTTCCTTTCCGGTTGCGTTTTCCTCATTATAAAGAAATCCCCCGGAGGCCGCAAGCCCCCCGGGGGGGATGTTTTTTAAGTGAAATAAATCCTTTTATGCCCTTCGGGCGTGAAATCTGGCTTGCGCCAATCGATATGCCTGACGGCACAGAGTGGATTTCTTATTGATGCAGCACCACAGTCTGCCCGTCGACCTGGCAAATGCGCATATCCACATCGAAGGTATCCCGGATGACCTCCGGGGTGAAAACTTCCCGGCCCCCGGCATATTTTACCTGACCGTCCTTCAGGAAGAAGAATTTGTCCCCAAACGCCAGGGCCTGATTCAAATCGTGAAGAGAGGACAAAATGGCAATGTTTTTCTTCCGGGCCAGGGCTTTGGCTTCCGTTAAAATCAACTTTTCATTGGCAATGTCCAGATTTCCCGTAGGCTCGTCAAAGACCATGAGTTTCGGCTCCTGGGCCATGGCCCGGGCAATGGCGATCTTCTGCCGCTCGCCGCCGGAGAGCTCGTCCACCATCCGGAAGGCATATTCTTCCAGCTGCATATCCATGAGGATCTTTTCCACAGCCTTGTAATCTTCCTCTCCGGAAGAACCACCAAAGTAGGAGATCCGCCCCAGCAGGATGGAGTCAAACACCGTCAGGGCACCGAACTGGATATCCTGGGGCACATAGGCGATCCGCCTTGCCCGCTCTTTCCGGGGCATCTTCAGCAGATCTTCCCCTTCAAACCGGATCACGCCGGAGCCCGGCTTCTGGATGCCCAGAATGGTTTTGAAGAGGGTGGTTTTGCCGGAACCGTTTTTCCCCAGCAGGATACCGATTTCCCCGGCTTTCAGTTCCAGAGAAGCTCCCGTCAGCACCGGCCGGGAGAATTTGCTGTAGCGAAAATGCAGATCATCCACGGTCAGCATCGGCGGTTCTCCTTTCGGGAAAAGATAATGGCAATAAAGAAGGGGGCACCCAGCAAAGAGGTAATGGCGCCCACCGGCAAAGCAGAGCCGCCCCCCATGGACCGGGAGAAGGTATCCGCCAGCAGAAGTAGCAGGCTGCCGCTCATGCAGGACACGGGGATGGTGACCCGGTGATCCTGCCCCAGCAGTTTCTTGGTCACATGGGGGCAGATGATGCCCACAAATCCGATGACCCCCAAAAAGGACACGCACACCGCCGTAATGACGGAAGCCAGGAGCATGGCAGTAAACCGCAGCTGCTCCACGGGCACGCCCATAGTCTTGGCCGTGGCTTCGCCGCTGAGCAGGGCATTGAACTGCCAGCTTTTGGCAAAAAACCAGGCAATGCCCACCGCCACCACCACTGCCATAATGGCATCGGTGCGGTAAGTAGCACGGCCCAGGTCACCGAAATTCCACACCACTGCGGCGGAAATACCCACATCCGTGGCATAAAACTGCAAAATAGTGGTGGCCGCCGTCCAGACAGAGCTTAGTGCCATCCCTGCCAACACCACCACATTGGGGGAAAAGGAGCGGACGCTGCACAGTCCCAGAATCAACAAAATGGAAGCGGTGGAAAACAGGAAGGCCATGATGCTGGTGGCATAGGGATTGGCTCCCACATCAAAGTTGCGGACATTGTTTCCGGTGGAGAGAAATCCTCCGGCAAAGACAATGATGGACACATTGGCCCCAAACACCGCCGCATTGGACACGCCCAGAGTAGAAGGAGATGCCATGGCGTTATTCAATGTAGTCTGCATAATGAGACCGGAAACGGAAAGTCCCGCTCCGGCAATGATGGCCGCCAGCACCCGGGGCACCCGGATCTTTTGCAGGATGCGGACATTGGCGGCGCTTCCCCTGCCCATCAGAGCCGCCAGTGCCTCCGGAACCGGAAGATCCGAGGAGCCGGCAAACAGGCAGGCAAATCCCGCCACCAGAACCGCCGCCAGCATGGCCAATACAATTTCCAAATTTCTGCGCTGCTTTTTATGCAGCTGCTGGATATGATTCATAAATATATGTCTCTCCATGGTGTCATTGGGGTCATTATACACCACAGGAAGAAAAAGGGGAACCCCCTGGGGGGGATGGAAATATCCTGCGGATGTGAAATCATGCCTTTCCATCGCTGTGGTTATCCGTTATGGGGCTATCGCCCCATGGGAATCTCCCACAGCCTGAAAACATGCCACCGGCATGTTTTCTGAACGGTTTTTCGATTCCCGTACGGACAGAAATGAAAAAGAGCCTCCTGCAAAAGCAGGAAGCTCTTTTTCATGGTGACCAGCAGGGGAATCGGAACACTATGGTGTTGCCGCCGTCCAGCCGTCGGCAAGGAACAGTCCACCGGACTGTTCCATTTAATTGTTCGATTCCCTGAAAGCGGAAGAAAAAAGAAATTTTTCACAGTTTGTGTTAGCGACTTTAACCTCTGTGATTATCCGTTATGGGGCTGTCGCCCCACGGGAATCTCCCACGGCAAAAAATAAAAGCACCACAAAAGTGGTGCTTTTATTTT
>CAYXUI010000055.1:0-10100 GCA_964468195.1 uncultured Oscillospiraceae bacterium
TGTCCAGGATGGTGTATTCGTCGTAGGCGTTCTGGTTCTGCTTCAGAACGGAGACGCGCTTGTTGGGATCAACGTTGATGGAACCGGTGGTGGAGTCCAGCTCTCCGGTGAGGATCCGCAGGAAGGTGGATTTGCCGGCGCCGTTGGCACCGATGATGCCGTAGCAGTTGCCCGGGAGGAATTGCAGGTCAACGTGCTGGAACAGCCACTGACCGCCAAACTGCATACCAAGATTGCTTACTGTGATCATGTCTTACTCCTTCAAAAATACATTCTGTTTTGTTCTTACATTGGGAAAGCGCAGCAAATATCTGCGCATAGTCATACAGCTTAATCATACCATATTTTTGAAAATAATCAATCCATTATTTCCGAAAAGAATGGGAAATAGGAGAGAAAATCTTGGTGTTACCATTTGTAGGGCGGGGGCACGCCCCCGCCGGTCAGGTAGTGATAATTTCATGGTTTGTTGAATGGTGTAATGCTTGGGGACATTTTCCGTTCAACAAACAGGTTCAAAACCGGCAGTGGGGCGGCGGGGGGCGTGCCCCCGCCCTACGAAGAAGGTGTAGGGATTCTGTCAATTATGAAGAAATCAAAAACAATTTATGAAAGCCCTTGCATTTTCCGGCAGGTGCGGTATAATATTAGCACTCTAACGAAATGAGTGCTAAAACGCACTTGAGAAAGGATCTGTATTTGACTATGGAAAAAATGCAATTTAAGGCCGAATCTCAGCGGCTGCTGGATCTGATGATCAACTCCATCTATACCCACCGGGAGATTTTCCTCCGGGAGATCATTTCCAATGCTTCCGACGCCATGGATAAGCTGGCTTACACCGCCCTGACCGACGATCAGGTTGGTATCAACCGGGAGGATATGGCCATCACCATCACCCGGGACAAGGATAACCGCACCCTGACGGTTTCCGATAACGGCATCGGCATGTCCAGAGAAGACATGGAGGAAAACCTGGGTACCATTGCCAAGTCCGGTTCCTTGGGCTTCAAGCAGGCCATGGAGAAGCAGGAGGACATTGACATCATCGGCCAGTTCGGCGTGGGCTTCTACTCTGCCTTCATGGTGGCTTCCTCCATCACCGTCATCTCCAAAAAGTACGGCGAGGACAAAGCCTGGAAGTGGGTCTCTGATGGTGCCGACGGTTACACCATCGAGGAGACTACCAAGGATGCTCCCGGTACCGATATCATCATGACCCTGAAGGCGGACACCGAGGAAGACAAGTACTCCGACTATCTGGAAGAATACGAGCTGCGCTCTCTGGTGAAGAAGTATTCCGACTATATCCGCTACCCCATCCGCATGGAAGTCACCAAGTCCCGGATGGTGGAGAAGGAAGACAAGGCCGAGGACGAAGCTCCCGAATACGAATCCTACACCGAAATGGAGACCCTGAACTCCATGGTTCCTATCTGGCAGCGGGCAAAGAAGGATGTTTCCGAGGAAGAGTACAATTCTTTCTATCAGGATAAGTTCTTTGACTATACCAAGCCCCTGCGGACCATCCACACCAGTGCCGAAGGCACCGTCTCTTACAAGGCTCTGCTGTACATCCCCGGCAAGGCGCCTTACGACTTCTACACCAAGGACTTCAAGCGGGGCCTGCAACTCTACAGCGCCGGTGTCATGATCATGGACAACTGTGAAGACTTGCTGCCGGAGCACTTCCGCTTCGTACGGGGCATTGTGGACAGCCAGGATCTGTCCCTGAATATCAGCCGGGAAATGCTCCAGCACAATCGCCAGCTGACCATCATCGCCCGGAACATCGAAAAGAAGATCAAGTCCGAACTGAAATCCATGTTGGATAATGACCGGGAGCAGTACGAAAAGTTCTTCGCCGCCTTTGGCCGCCAGCTGAAGTACGGCACCGTCTCCGATTACGGTGCCCACAAGGATGCCACCAAGGATCTGCTGCTGTTCTGGTCTCATAAGCAGGGCAAGCTGATCTCCCTGAAGGAATATGTGGAGGCCATGGCCGAGGGTCAGGAGAAGATCTACTATGTCCCCGGCGAGAACAAAGACCGCCTGGCCAAGCTGCCTCAGGTGGAGACCCTGAGCAAGAAGGGCTACGATGTGCTGCTGTTCACCGAAGACGTGGATGAATTCATTCCCCAGACTCTGGTGAACTACATGGAGAAGGACTTCTGCAACGCTTCTTCCGAGGATCTGGGATTGCAGACCGAGGAAGAAAAGAAGGAAGCAGAAGAAAAGGCCGAAAGCCTGAAGGGTCTGCTGACCTTTGTCAAGGAGACTCTGGGGGAGCAGGTGAAGGAAGTGAAGCTGTCTTCCAACCTGGGTTCCTACCCTGCCTGCATGACTCCTGCTGACGGCATGAGCTTCGAGATGGAGAAGTACATGAAGAAGAGCAATCCGGAATTTGCCTTCAATGTGGGCCGGATTCTGGAACTGAACGCCGAACATCCCGCCGTTCAGGCCATGCAGAAGGCCATGACGGAGGACGCCCTGAAGGCACAGGACTATGCAAAGCTGCTGTGCTGCCAGGCTCAGCTCATGGCTGAGCTGCCTCTGGAGGATCCCTTCGCTTATACCGAGCTGGTCTGTAAGCTGATGCAGTAAAGACTACTTGGCTTCCTCTTCGAGGGAGCCAAGCTCGTTCTATGAAAATTCACACTTTATCCCTTGAATCCCCCCCACCGACTGTGGTAAACTACCAAAAAACAGAGAAAGAAGGACTTAAGATATGTTCTTTGGCAGCGAACTGATTGCAATTTTAGCCGGGCTGTTGTCTAATGTGCCGACAGTATTGCTGGGTGTTGCTTCTTATGTGCTGACGGCACTGGCGCTGTACACCATTGCCAAACGCAGAGGGGTGCAGTATCCCTGGATGGCCTGGGTGCCGGTGGTGAACTGCTGGCTGCTGGGCAGCCTGTCTGACCAGTATCAGTATCTGGTAAAACGCCGCCATACCAACCGGCGGCGGACGTTGCTGGCGCTGGATATTCTCAAGTGTGTGCTGACAGTGATCGTAACGGTTTTAGCGATGCTGATGGTGTTCCGGACCGCTGTGGGGATGCTGGTTGCCCGGCTGATCAGCTGTCTGGCATTGCTGGCGGGTGTCTGTATTGCCCGGGCGGTGATCCTGTACATGGCACTGTATGATGTATACCGCTCGGCGGATCCTCAAAATGCGGTGCTGTACCTGGTGCTGAGCATCTGCGTCAGTGTGACCAAGCCCTTCTTCCTGTTCTTCAACCGGGAAAAGGAAGACGGAATGCCCCCCAGAAAACAGCCGGAACCTTGTACAGCGGAAGAAACAATGTAAACAGAAAACTGGCAGGCTGCTTACGCAGTCTGCCAGTTTTGTTGCACAGAGGGAAAATATTGCGTCTTACCGCACCGTGACTTTTCCGGTGCATTCCATGACGGCGTCGCCACGGATCACTTCGCCCACGCTGTCCACAAGGATCTCACCGGAGCGGGGATTCTTGATGGAATCCACATGGCCCTGGATGGTGGCCTGGACATCGGAATATTCAAAGGCCAGATCCGTGCCTTCCATGGTGCAATCGATGAGGGTCAGGTCTTTGCAGTAGCAAAGAGGCTGGGTGCCGATGATCTTACAATTCTTCAAGGTCAGACTTTCGGAGAACCAGCCAAGATACTCACCCTTGACCACGCAATTATCTACGGTGACGTTTTTACTGTGCCAGAAGGCATCTTTGGTATCCAGCAGGGAGTTGCGGATGGTTAAGTTTTCCATATACTGGAAGGAATACTTGCCCTTCATCTGCACGTTGTCAAGGGTCACATCCCGGCTGTCCAGGAAAATATACTGGGCGGTGATGGTGCTGTCCGTCAGGGTAATGCCGCTGCTTTTCCAGCCGAACTCTTCGGAGAGAATGGTGCAGCCCCGCAGAGCGATGTTCCGGCATTCCCGAACGGCCTTGATGCCGTAAATGTCACTGTCGGTGATGGTGCCGTTTTTGGCGTACCAGATGGGCGCCCGGGTCAGTTCGTCCATTTTGGAGTCGTGCATATGGAAGCCATCCACATGCCACAGCGGATACCGCAGGGAGAAGGTGCAGTTTTCCAGCTTCACATCCCGGGCTTCTTTCAGTACGGATTCCCCGTCGGCGGGACCGGCAAAGACGCAGTTGCGGACATCGCCATGGGTCAGGTTGTAAAGGGCACGCTCTTCATCGAATTGTTTGCCTGTGATTTCGATTCTCATGTCTGTTCAAAGCTCCTTCTTGTCTTTTTCTGTCAATTATAGCGGAAAGTAATTTAAGATGCAAGATAGAAAATGCCTATAGACTTCTGAAGAAATCCCAACTATAATGGTAATATACACCAAAAGGAGGGATGAATTTGTTCTGGATAACTTGTGAGAGCCCATTGGGGACACTGCTTCTGACCTGCGAGGCCAAGGGGCTGACCGGAATTTACATAGGAAAACCTCTGCCGGAGGGGACACCGGAAGATCATCCCATTCTGCTGGCAACGGCAAAGTGGCTGGATGGTTATTTTGCAGGGAACCCCTTGCCAATCGATATCCCTCTTGCACCGGTGGGGACGGTATTTCAAAAGCAGGTGTGGCAGATCCTGCTGGACATCCCCTACGGAGCCAGCCGCACCTATGGGGACATTGCCAGAGAAGTGGCGCGGTTGCGGGGAAAAGAAAAAATGTCCGTCCAGGCGGTGGGGCAGGCCGTGGGAGCCAACCCGGTGAATATTCTGATCCCCTGCCACCGGGTTTTGGGTGCGAAAGGAAAGCTGACCGGCTACGGCAGCGGACTGGAGAAAAAGATCTGGCTGCTGGAACACGAAAAGATACCCTATGAACCAGAATAATGTAGCAGAAAACCTCCGCAGAGTGGATTGCTCTGCGGAGGTTTGTTTTAATATTGTGCCGACAGATCGTCGTAGAAGCCGAACATTTCTTCTTCGGTGTCGAAATTGGCTACATACATCTGGTTGGCCATGGCACCGGCCAGGGCATCGGGGATGCGGCCCCACATGACCATCTTCTGGCCGTATTTCTGCATGATGGCCTCGTCATTCATCCGGTAATTCCGGCCATCCCGGCGGCCATAGAAGGCGCAGTAGTGGTGGTTGCCGGTGCCCTTGGTATCCCGGTCGAAGGCCACCATGTCCGCCCAGATCTTGTAAACGTCGGTCTCCTGAGAGTAGTTGTACATCTCCGGGGTGAAGCCGCCTGCGGGGCGCATGTTCACTTCCAGACCCAGCACATCGCCCTTTTTGCCCAGACCCTCCTGATCCTCATTCAGAATGAAGAATTCCAGATGGATGAACCGGGACTTGACGCCGAAGGACTTCACGGTAGCGAGACCTGCCTGACGGATCTTCTCCGGCAGATCCTTCACCAGATAGTAAATGGAATCGCCGTTGTCATTGACCACATCCATCAGAGACAGCGGGGTAACATTGCCGGACTCGAAGAGCATGTTGCCCTGGGAATCCACAATGCCGTCAAAGGTCTGGACATAACCGTTGACAAATTCTTCCATGATGTAAACGTTGTTGTCCTTGGTGTGGATGAAAAATTCCACTTCTTCATCAGAGCGGAGCTTGTAGGTATTGTTGGCACCCACGCCGTTGTCGGGCTTCACAACCACGGGATAGCCCACGCTGTGGGCAAAGGCCAGGGCATCATCCAGCCCTTCCACCAGATGGTACCGGGCGGTGGGGATCCCGGCCTTGGCGTAGTATTCCTTCATGCAGGACTTGTACTTGATCTTATCCATCTCATGGAGCTTGGGGCCGGTGGTGATATTGAACTCCGTCCGGAGCCAGGCATCCCGCATGAGCCAGTATTCGTTGTTGGATTCCAGCCAGTCGATCTTGCCGTACTTAAAAGTGAAGAAGGCCACGGCCTTGAAGACCTCGTCATTATTTTCCAGAGACGAGACCTTGTAATATTCGTGGAGGGAATCCCGCAGCTCCGGCAGCAGGTCGTTATAAGGGCAGTCGCCGATGCCCAGCACCCGCATACCGTTGTTTTTCAGCTCCCGGCAGAACTTCCAGTAGGTCAAAGGAAAATTGGGGGAAATGAAGATGAAGTTTTTCATGGTTATCTCTCCTTTGCAATGCAAAATCATCCCCGAAGGGGGATACAAAAACTGTCCACTGTCAATTGTCAACTGTCAACTATATCACCCTTCCAGTAGCCAGGGCAGATAGGTGGGAACCATTTTGTGCCACCAGGGCCAGTCGTGGTTCACATCGTAGCCCCAGTATTCAAACCGGGTGGGGATGCCCTTCTGGCAGCAGACCGTGTCCAGCTTCCGGGTGGATTCCAGCAGGGGCTCTTCCCAGGCACCCTGACCGATGACGATGAGGCTCTTCTGGTTGCGGTACATGTCCATGTAGTAGTGATCTTCGGGCATATTGGCCAGATAGAAGACGGGGCAATTGTTATACACCAGATCGTCACAGTAGTCGCCGAAGAATTCCTTGTTGTCGTACAGGCCGGAAATGGCGAAGCACCGGTCGAACAGATCCGGGCGGCGGTAATAGAGGTTGGCTGCGTGCATACCGCCCATGGAGGCACCGAAGGTCATAATGCCCTGATCGTAGCCATTGGCCATTCCCGCAATATGGCGGATGGCGGGAACCAGTTCTGTGGTGATGTACCGGAACCAACGCTCGTGATTTTCGATGCGCCAGCGGTTGTCGGCTCCCATGGCGGCCCAGGCTTCGTTGTCGATGGTGTCGCAGGAGAAGACCATCACCTGGCCGGATTCGATCCAGGGTGCCCAGGTCTCGTGCATGTGGAAACCCTCAAAGTCCGTAAACCGCCCTGCCTGACAGGGGATGAACAGCACAGGTTTGCCGCTGTGACCGTAAATTTTGTATTCCATAAAGCGGTTTAAATGACCACTCCAATGCTTTTCGTAGCGAATTTCCATTTTTCTCTCTCCTTAATTAGGGAAAACCTTCGTAAGTGCCAAGATCCCTCCGCTCGCTTACGCTCGGTCGGGATGACAGAAAAAACTGTCAACTATCAACTGTCAACTGTTACAGCCCCAGGCATTCCAGGAAGATTGGAACCTGCTGCCGCCAGCTGGCTTCGCAGTGGGTGCCGCCGGGGATAATGCGCAGGCTCAGGTTCACCCGCTTGGTCAGCAGCAGGTGGGTAGTGGCGATGATGGATTCCTGAGAGGCAATGTGATTGGCCATTTCCTTCTCGCCGTAGTCTAAGTATACCGTGGTGTCCCGGCGGATGTTGGCTTTGGCTACCATTTCCATGACTGCACCGGGATTGACCCACAGGCTGGGGGACAGGCAGGCTGCCCGCTGGAATACGGAATTGTAGGCGGTAACGCCGTACAGTGCCATGAGTCCGCCCATGGAAGAACCGGCTAAAATAGTGTTCTTCCGGTCGGGAAGGGTGCGGTAGGTATCGTCAATGAAGGGTTTCAGCTCCTTGACCATCCAGTTCATCATGTCCTGGCCCCGGCCTTTGATGGTGCCAAGTTCGGAGTTGGTGAAGGAAAAGGGGGAATATTCCACAAGGCGGCGGTTGCCCTGATGGTTGCACTCCACTGCCACGATGATGAGATCTCTGGGGTTTTCCTCCAGAAATTCCGCCATACCCCAGGAGGTGCCGTAGGTGGCATCCTCGTCAAAAAAGACATTGTGGCCGTCAAACATATACAGCACCGGATATCGCTTTTCCGGGTTCTCGTCGTAATCCTCTGGCAGATACAGATAGGCAAGGCGGGGCATATCTCCGGACAGCTTCGGGATAGTCACATCCCATTTGATCACCATGGTATCGCTTCCTCCAAACTGTGTGGGTATGTAAAATATAAACTTTAGTATAATTGGAAAATGTCGGATTGTCAATGTTTCGAAATGAAAAAATGCTTTTGCAGAAAACACACTTGTTTGTGCAACGTGGATATATAGAAGGAAAAGTGCCATTCCCCGGAGGGAATGGCACAAGAACATTATTTCAGCTTATGAAATACCGGCTGACGATTTTCGAAAGTGCAGACATATCCAAAGATGTCTTTCAGAATCTCGCAGGCATCGAAGGAATACTGTCCTACCCGGTCTGTCCGGTGGGCATCGGAGCCAATGGTGACGATCTGGCCCCCCAGTTCCCGGAACCGGCGGAAGAAGTCTGCCGTGGGCAGGTAGCCGCCGCAACGGTCCACGCCGCTGGTGTTCATTTCCAGACCTTTTCCTTTGGCAGCCAAAGTCCGGAGGATCTCGTCCAAAATCTCCCGATGATCGGCGTAGGGCAGAGGATGGGGATCCGGATTGCAGGGAGATTTACACAGGAAGGTCAGGTGGGCCAGCACATCAAAATCGTCGTGGAGCCGGACGCATTCCAGGGTAGTCTCCAGAAACCGCCGCTCCGCCTGGAACCCGGTCTTTCCCTGCCAGTATTCCGCCAGGTACACATCCCGGTTTTCCACAAAGTGGACGGAACCCAGGACGAAGTCGAAATCCCGCCGATTCAGATCCTGCTGGAACTGCTGGCGGTTATCCACCATCATACCGAATTCCATACCCCGGCGAATGGTCAGGCCGGGCAGGGTCAAATTCTCATATTCTGCGTTGTAGGTGTCGGTGTCAAAGGCCATGCAGCCCATGATCCCCAGAGGGTCATAGTCAATGTGGTCGGTGAAGCAAATCTCTTTCAGCCCCGCATCCAGAGCGGCCCGGGCCAGGGCAGCGCCGGTGTCGTGGCCGTCGAAGGAGACACGGGAATGGATGTGAAAATCATACATGGTCAAGTTCCTCCCAGAACTGGCGGAAGGCTGTAGGCAGTGCCGCCGAAGTGTGGATCTGTGCAGGGCTAAACCAGGAAAATTGGGCAGAAGCTTCCGTAACTTCCAGATAGTAGCCGGTCATATTCCACTGAATGTGGGTGAAGATGTGCTTTCGGGAAACTTCCCGCAGGATATCTTTGGGGTGCAGTCCCTGCTCGGTGGCCCACTGCAAGGCTTCCTCCAGAGAAAGCCTGCCGCTTACGTTGGGGAATTGCCACAGTCCCGCCAGCAGCCCCTGAGAAGAACGCTTTTCCAGAGCATAGGCGTTGCCGCAACGGAGGATGAATACAGTTTTCTCTTCCTGACGCTTTCCCTTTTTGGAGGCTTTAACGGGCAGAATTTCTGCTGTGCCAGCCTGGTGGCTCAGGCAGATGCTTTGACAGGGACAGGCGTTGCAGTCCGGTTTCCGGTTGGGGCCACAGAGGGTGGCGCCCAGTTCCATAAGGGCCTGGGTAAAATCGCCGGCATTTTCCGGATAGACGGCAGCCAGGGCATCCCGGACACGCTTTTTGGTGGCGGGGGCATCGATGGGGGAGGGATCATTGGCAAGACGGCTGCAAACCCGCAAAACATTCCCGTCCACCGCCGGCGTAGGCATATGAAAGGAAATAGAACAAATGGCCCCGGCGGTATATTCCCCGATACCGGGCAACGCCAGCACTTCCCCGTAAGTCTGAGGGAAACGGCCACCGTACTGCGTCACGATGATCTGAGCGGCCTTTTTCAGATTGCGCACCCGGCTGTAATAGCCCAGCCCTTCCCAGAGCTTGTGCAGTGCGTCATCGTCACAGGCGGCCAACGCTTCTACATTGGGTAGCGCTGCCAGAAATCGGCTATAGTAACCCTTCACGGCTTCCACCCGGGTCTGCTGGAGCATGATCTCCGACAGCCAGATCCGGTAAGGCTCCCGGGTCTGCCGCCAGGGTAAGTCCCGGTGCCCCGCCTGATACCAGGGCAGCAGCAGGGCGGGGAGGGACGAAAAAATATCCTGCATAGACAAAAAACTCCTTATTTTCTCCCATTATATAGAGGGGGAACCCCTGTGTCAAGGCTTGAAACTGGAACCATTTTTCCAAAAATAAAAAAAATTCAAAATTTTTGAAAAAAGTACTTGCATTTTGGAAAAGAATGTGCTAATATATCCAAGTCGCAAGGACATGCACCGGTAGCTCAGCTGGATAGAGTGACTGACTACGAATCAGTAGGTCGGGGGTTCGAGTCCCTTCCGGTGTATAACGAAAAAAGCCTAGAATCGTTGGCTTAACAGTTATAAGGAACTAATTTACTTATCAACTGTTAGCTGACGGA
>CAYXUI010000056.1:0-9980 GCA_964468195.1 uncultured Oscillospiraceae bacterium
ACCTGTGACCTCCTGCTTGTAAGGCAGATGCTCTCCCAGCTGAGCTATGCTCCCGACTCGTCTTGGTGACTGCTCACCTCAGCGACGTGGTTGATTATACATCATATCTTTCGTTTTGTCAAGAACTTTTTTCAAGTTTTTTCAAGTTTTTTCAACTTTTTTTCGTTCCTGTCTTTTGGAAGGCAGATGCACTGTCAACTCCACCAATTATAGCAGACTTTTTTGATTTGTCAACTGTTATTTTTCGGTTTTCAGCTGTTTTTGATCAGATCCCGGATCTCCTCCGGGGTGAAGCTGTAGACCGTGTCACAGAACTGGCACTCCACGGTAAAGTCCTTGCCCTCCTGGGCGATCTCTTCCAGTTCCTTATGCCCCAGAGAAATGAGGGCCGCCTCCACCCGCTGGCGGTCACAGTAGCACTTGTAGCTGACTTCCTGGGTCTCCAGGAACACAACGCCCAAATCGCCGCAGACCTGACCCAGAATATCCTCCGGGGTCATACCGGCTTCCAGCATGGGCGTCACAGCACCGGCCCGGCGGACGCCTTCTTCCAGCTTGTCGATGACGTCATCCGGGGCACCGGGGAGCAGCTGTACCAGATAGCCACCGGCCACCTTGACGCTGTGATCCCGGTCCACCAGCACGCCCAGGGCGCAGGCCGTGGGGGTCTGCTCGCTCTGGGCAAAGTAAGCCGTCACATCATCGGCGATCTCACCGGTGACCAAGGGGATGGAACCGACGTAAGGCTCCTTCATTTGCAGATCCCGGATCACCGTCAGGGTGCCGTCGGTACCGACGGTGGCTCCCACATCCAGTTTCCCGGCATACTTTTCCACCAGCTCCACCTTGGGTTCTGTAACACAGCCACGGACATTGCCCTCGGGGTCAGACACCACGGTGATGGTGCCGATGGGGCCGCCACCCCGGATCTGCAACGTCATGGAACCGTTTTCCACCTTCTGCATATTGCCCATCATAGAGGCTGCCGTCAGCGCCCGGCCAAAGGCTGCCGTGGCGTTGGGGGTGGTTCCCTGGATCTGGGCACCTCTGCTGACCAATGCCGTGGAGCGAATGGCCACGGCTTTCACAAAGCCGTCCATGCTCATGCCCCTTACAAGATAATCCTTCATTTGATTTTTCCCTTTCTCGCTTTGATATAGATCCGCTGCTCCCCTTCTCTGGGAGCTACAAATTCCCGGTCGGCATAGACCCGGATATGGGTGAAACCGGCCTGTTTTAAGTACGTTACCAGCTGCTCCTGAGAGTAAGCATATTCCCGGTGCTCTTCAAAAGAGCGCTGCCAGGATTCTCCCCGGCGCTGGAACAAGTCCATGCCGTAGGAGCAGATATTGGTCTTTTCGTCAAATTCCCCCCGCCAGACACAGTACACATCGTCATCCTCGTCCAGAAACACCTGGCCATCCATGGCCCGGAGTTTTTCCGGGGTATTCACGTCAAAAATAAAGATGCCACCGGGGTTCAGGACTTTGAAAACACGCCGGATGGCCTCCCGGCAGTCCTCCGGGTCGGTGACATAGTCCAGAGAATCCAGAGCACACACCGCCAAATCCACGCCCCGGGGCAAATACAACTCCTGTAAGCTCTGCCGCAGGAACATGGGCGGGTTCTCCAGCTCCATGGCCTTCTGCTGAGCCTGTGTCAGCATTTCTTCGGACATGTCCACGCCGATGACCCGCAAGCCTTTTTGTGCCAGCAGCGCCGTCACAGAGCCGGTACCGCAGGCCAAGTCCACCGCCGTTCTGGGTTGGAGGCCCTCCCGGTTTAGAATTTCATAGTAAAAGTCCACCGTGGCAGCATAGTCCACGTCGTTGGTCAGCCGGTCATAGCAGGCTGCCAGATTGTGATAAGCGTCCATTTCTTACTCCTTACAAGGAAGCATCCCGACCCGGAATTCGGGTCGGGATGTAAAACCCGATTGATCAGCGCTTGAAGATGCTGAAGATCTCGTCAATGTCAGTCATATCCGCAGGCTTGGAGGGCTGGCGGGATGCGGCCACAGGGGTATCGATGTCTTCCGGCACGAAGCTGGGAGCGGCAGGCTTGGTAGCTACCTTTGCGCCCTTGGGGGCGAAGCTGACGGTATGCTCCGGCACATGGTCAAAACCGGTGGCAATGACGGTGACCCGCATCTCATCGGTAAACTCCTCGGAGATGGTGGCACCGAAGATGATATTGGCATCGGGATTGGCGGCCTCCTGCACGATACCGGCAGCGGTCTCCACATCGTCCAGAGTCATTTCCATGGAACCGGTGACGTTCACCAGCACGCCGGTGGCACCGTTGATGGAAGTCTCCAGCAGGGGGCTGGAAACGGCGGCGGTGGCAGCCTGCTCAGCCTTCTCCCGGCCGGAAGCCACGCCCACGCCCATGTGTGCCCGGCCGGCATCCTTCATGACGGCGGAAACGTCGGCGAAGTCCAGATTGATGATGACATTCTTGCAGAATCCAACCAGCTCGGAAATGGAGGTCACTGCCTGCTTCAGCACATCGTCGGCAATGCCGAAGGCGTTGGCGAAGGTGATCTTCTGGTCGGTGACATACTTCAGCCGGTCGTTGGGGATGATGATCAGGGAGTCCACCTTGCCGTTCAGGTCGGCAATACCCTGCTCGGCCTGGCGCATCCGGTTGGCACCTTCAAACTTGAAGGGCTTGGTGACCACGCCCACGGTGAGGATACCGGCCTCGTGGGCCAGATCTGCCACGATGGGTGCCGCACCGGTGCCGGTGCCGCCGCCCATACCGGCGGTGATAAAGACCATATCGGTGCCTTCCAGTGCCTTGGCAATGGCAGCCCGGCTTTCTTCTGCGGACTTTTTGCCGATCTCAGGCTTGGAACCGGCGCCCATACCACCGGTGAGCTTCTCTCCGATCTGGATCTTATTCTTGCAGACGGATTTATTCAGATCCTGCTTATCGGTGTTCACGGCCACGAAATCCACGCCGCCCACACCGGCTTCGATCATACGGTTAATAACATTGTTACCGGCGCCACCGACGCCGATGACCTTGATTTTGACAACGCGATCCTGTAAATTCTCGGACATATTGCTCTTCCTCCTATGTATCTGTTCGCTGTTGCGTATTTCACGCTTACGGCTCGATCGTTTGCTCATGCTCTTTACATTCTATCCTTAATTTTGAAATTGGTCAATAGAAAATCTGCTTCTTCCGCAAATTATTTACAAAATAATTACACTTTCCCTCAGGAGAAGGGGGTGTAGATCACTTCATCGGGACGAATGACGAAGCTGATGTCCAAAATACCGGACTGATAATCGCTCATCTGCAAAATCACGTCGTTCATGCAGGCGATCTTGTATTCCAGATTGGCGCTGTCTCCCAGGTTCACCTGATAGCGGGTGCCGTACCACAAGATGATATCCTCCAGACGGCTCACATCCACACTGGCGGCGGAGCCCACGATGTCATTATCTTCCAGGGCCTGCAGAATCTGCAACACCGCTGTCAGCCGCTGGGCATTGGTTTGGACCACCGGGATCAGCTGTCCGGCGTTTTCCTCTTCGGCAGGATAGGTCTCCGTGGACACATTTTCCGTGGCCTTGCCGATGGTATTGGGCTCCGGGCTTTCCAGAGTCACGCCCAAAATCTGGGTATGGCTTGCTGCCTTGCTGCCGGTGGTCTGTTCCACCACCCGGCCATCGGAGTTCATCAGCCACCAGGCCTGATCCTGATCCCGGATGGCATACACCACCTGGTCTTCTTCAATGATAATATTGACGGTACCGGGTAATTTTATACCGAACCGCACTGTATCCACATAGGGAAGATTTGCCTTAATAAGGGCCCCTGCCCGGGGGCGGCTGAAGGTCAGCAGATTATCTCCCTTCTCTATGCCGGAATTTTCCTCGATGGTATAGGGGTCATAGACCTTGGCACCGCTGACGGTGATGGTATCCACCTTAAAGAACACCGACACACCCATGACCAGAGCCGCCACCACTGCCGTAACGGTAAGCAGCTGGATCACCAGGCGATTGCGGTTGAAGGTCTTGGGCTGGGTATAGATCACCGCAGGGGTAGGCTGCTTGGGACGGTTGGGATTTTTCTTCTTTTTCTTTTCTTCCGACTTGCTCAGGGTATTGCGCACCATGAGGGTCAGGCCGGAAGTGGCGCTCTTTTTGGGCTTGCTGTTGCCGTAGGCCCGTTTCTTGGCTCCGATTTCATCGGCATCCGGGCGTTTGGGGGGACGCTGGCCCTTTTTGGGAGATACTTTTTTCTTCTCTGCAGGTGCCTTCCTGACAGCAGGACGTTTTCCCGCAGGCTTCTCCCCTTCCGGACGTTTCTTCCGGGTCTGCTGTCTGGTATCGGCAGAGGCCTTTGCAGGCCGGGGCCGCTTTTCGCCCTGAGGCCGGGGCTTGGCTGCCTCCTCCGGACGATTCTTCTGTGTTGTTTCCATATTGTTCCTCCTGGGGGTGGGTCACTTTTGGGCCAGTTCCTCCACGATCTGGCAGATACGCTGGGTGCTGTCCAGCCGGACAAGGCCATGCAGCTTCTTGCCCATGGTCTCCCGGCGGTCTTTGTCTGCCAGAAGTTCCTTCACCAGCGCATAGAGCTTCTCCGGGCTGCAATCCTTTTCCAGCAGCACCACAGCACCGCCGCCGGCTTCCAGCACCCGGGCGTTTTTCTCCTGATGGTTATTGGTCACATTGGGAGAAGGGATCAAAATACAGGGGGTTCCGGAAGCGGCGATCTCATTGCAGGTGGCGGAACCGGAACGGCCGATGACCACATCTGCCGCCGCCATCACCGTGGGCATATTGTAAATATACTCCCGGATGTCCAGTTCCGGAACGGATTCATAGTCCACGCCGTTGTCTTTTACCCGTTGGGGCATCCATTCCTTGCCAAAGCTGCCGGTGGCATGGATGTGCCGGAAGGGGAAACCTTCCTTCTGCTCCAGTGCCATCATATCTGCCACGGTCTCGTTCATGACCTTGGCACCCTGACTGCCGAAAGCGGAGACCACCACGTTCCCCGTAAGTTCCAGCTCCTTTCGGGCCTCCTCCCGGGACAGATAGAGAAATTCCTGCCGGACGGGCATGCCCACGGCTTCCACTTTTTCCGGATGCTTGTAGTGGTTTTTGCTCTCTTCAAAGGCTACCAGCACACGGTCTGCCTTGTTGGCCGCCATTTTGGTGGTGACACCGGGAACGGCGTTGGCTTCATGGACACAGGTGGGGATCCCCATACTCTGTGCGGCATACAGCGCCGGGAAGCTGGCATAACCGCCGGTGCCGATGACCACATTGGGCTTGAATTCCCGGAAGGTCTTTTTGCATTCTCTCACCGCATCCAGCACACACTTGACGGCGTAGAGGTTCTTTTTGATCCCGGCGAAGTTCAGCTTCCGGCTCAGGCCAGAACCGGGCAGACACTTTACGGCAAAACCCGCCTGGGGGACCAGCAGCTCTTCCATATGATGGGCAGCACCGATGAACAGGATGTTGGCATCGGGATGCCGCTGTTGCATTTCCTTGGCTACAGCAATGGCCGGATTGATATGTCCTGCTGTACCGCCGCAGGTGAAAATCAGATTCATGAGAGTTCCTCCTGAAGTTTTCCCGGGAAACTCTGATGGTATTTCTTCAGAGGTTCCCTTTGTTTCGATATCGGGATATCTGTAAAACGATGCCCATCTCCCCCAAATTCACCGCCAGTGCCGTGCCGCCATAGGAAAAGAAGGGCAGCGCAATGCCGGTGGAGGGAAGCAGGTTCGTGACTACGCAAAGGTTCAAAATGGTCTGGACGGCTATGAGGGTCACAAGCCCCGCCGCCAGTACGGTGGAAAACCGGTCCGGGGCCTGCAAGGCGATGTGGTAGCCCCGCAAAATGGTTAAGGCAAACACCAGCCCAATGGCCGCCGCCCCCAAAAGTCCCAATTCTTCACAACAAACAGCAAAAATATAGTCGTTATACTGAAAGGGCAGATACAGGTATTTCTGCCGGGATTTGCCATAGCCCAGGCCGAACAGGCCCCCGGAACCAATGGCATACAGAGATTGCAGGATCTGATAGCCGGTATCCCCGGGATCCTGCTCCGGGTGGAGCCAGGCGGTGACCCGGTCACCGGCATAGCCCATTACGGAAACATACACCGCCACAAACACCACCGCAGCCCCGGCTCCCGCCAGCAGCCACTTGGGGCTGCTGCCCGCAACAAACATCATTACCACCGCCACCATGCCCATGAGCATAATGGCGCTCAGATGCTTCTCCAGTGCCAGTGGCACCAGAATGCCCATCAGGGCCATGCCGAATCCCAGCACTCCGAAGCGGAATCGGGATGCTTCCTGCCCAAAATTCCGGGTCAGCCGGGCGAACAGCAGGATCATGGTGAATTTCGCAATTTCCGAAGGCTGAAATTGGAGCCCCGCAATGCTGATCCACCGTCTGGCACCGTTGACCTGCTCCCCGATGACCAGCACAGAAAGGAGCAGCCCGATGCTGAAGGCATACAGCCCCCAGGCCAGCCGGTACCACAACTGAACCGGAATCCGGCTGAAGGCATACATGGCCCCAAGGCCAATGGCGGCACAGACCGCCTGTTTTTGCAGATACTTTGTGGATATGGTATAGCCGGTGTCATAAAGGCTCTGGGCGTAGCTCGCCGAATACAGCATGGCAAGCCCCACCATCAGAAGCAGCAGCACCAGACTCAAAAATACCATATCCACCTTTTCTTCCCCGGTCACGCCGGGGCGGTTCGCTTTGGCATGGAGTTTTCCCTCCCCTGCCATAAAACGCTCCTCTCAGAAAGTTACATCAGGCCGGAAATTCCCAGCCAGGCCAGAATGCACATCAGGCAGGAAACAGCGGTAAAGACCAGCACGATCTTCACTTCCTTCCAGCCGCACATCTCAAAGTGGTGGTGGATGGGAGACATCTTAAACAGCCGCTTGCCATGGGTCAGCTTGAAATAGCCCACCTGCAAAATGACAGACAGGGTCTCGCAGATGTACACGAAGCCCACCAGGATCAAAATCAGAGGCATTTCCAGGGCAAAGGCCAGAGCGCAGACCACGCCGCCCAGAAACAGGCTGCCGGTATCGCCCATGAAAACTTTGGCCGGATGCCAGTTGTAGAACAGATAAGCAATCAGACCGCCCACCAGAGTGGCAGGCAGCAGAGCCAGATCCCACTTCCCCAATGCCACGCAGACTGCGGTAAAGAATACCATCACGGGAATGGTAACGCTGCCGCAAAGGCCATCCACGCCGTCGGTCAGGTTCACCGCATTGACGCAGCCCACCATGACGAACATGGCAAAGAAAATATACAAAATGGGATGCAGATCAAAGCTTACGTTGAAGAAAGGGATGTACAGATGGGTATTCAGGCCGTTTCGGTACAGAATGTAAATAAACAGGGCAGATACCGCCATTTGCAGCAGTGCCTTCTGAATGCTGGTCAGGCCCATATTCCGCTTGTATTTCAATTTGGTAAAATCATCCAGAAAGCCAATGAGACCATAGCACAGGGCCAAAATCAATACATAAAACACCGTAGGGTCATCCACGGTAAAGGCGCTGAGGAGCAGCACCACAATGCTTGCCAGAATGAACATCAGCCCGCCCATCATGGGGGTGCCGGATTTATAGTTATGCCAGGTAGGGCCTACTTCCCGGATGGACTGCCCGGCCTTCAGGGCCCGGAGCATAGGAATCAGCACCCGGCCGAAAATCCCGGAAAACAGGCAGGCCAGTGCCGCCGCAAACAGGATCCTTGTCATCTTTTGTTTCCTCCCTTATTCTTCTTTCAGGAATGCGTCCAGCACCAGTTCCAGGTGCATACCGTGGCTGGCCTTGAACAAAATCACATCTCCGGGTTTGGCCGCCTGTTTCAGGGCCCGGGCCATCTTGTCCCGGTCGTCAAAGGCTCTGCCTTTGGACTCGGGCATTCCCCCTGTGATG
Organism: uncultured Oscillospiraceae bacterium; assembly: GCA_964468195.1. Classification (GTDB taxonomy): domain Bacteria; phylum Bacillota; class Clostridia; order Oscillospirales; family Oscillospiraceae; genus Faecousia. The sequence continues at coordinate 7,953 of CAYXUI010000056.1, forward strand.
ATGCCATCAATGACCCGGTTGGCGTGGGGACCATAGGCAAAGACCATGTCTGCCTTTTCCGCGGCGATGCGACCAATCTTATAATGCTCCGCCTGGGCACAATCTCCCAGCTCCAGCATATCTCCCAGTACGGCGATCCGGCGGCCGGGACGATTCCCCAGAACACCCAGAGCTGCCGCCATGGATTCGGGGCCTGCGTTGTAGCAGTCGTTGATGATGGTGTAACCTTTGGTTTTAAAAATCTCCTGCCGGCCGGTCATATTCTGGAAGTGGGACAGGCTCTCGCTGATCCGGTTGGAAGGCACCGCCAGTTTCAGCGCCACGGCAATGGCTGCCATGGCATCGGATACATAGTGCTCCCCTTCCAGCTCCATGGTAATGGGAATGGTGAGTCTGCCGGCCTTTGCCTGGAAGTGGAGGGTCTGCCCCTCCTGCCGGACATTCAGGGCCTGGACATCACAGCCTTCACTCCGGCCAAAATAGGTGATCCGCTGGGTGGGCTTCCGGTCTAAGTACCGCAAAAGGGTATCGTCGCCATTGAGCAACAGCATTCCCTTGGGATCCATGCCCTCCACGATCTCCATCTTGGCTTCCCGGATCCCGATCTGGGAGCCCAGAAATTCAATGTGCATGGTGCCGATGTTGACAATGACCGCCACATCCGGGCAAGCGATTTGGGACAGGTAGGCAATTTCCCGGAAATGGTTCATGCCCATTTCCAGCACCGCCACCTGGGTATCCAGGGGCATACCCAAAATGGCCATGGGCATACCAATGTCGTTGTTGTGATTGGCCGGGGTCTTGCTGACCCGATAGGTGCTTTCCAAAACCGTGGCGATCATTTCCTTGGTGGTGCTTTTGCCCACGGAGCCGGTGACTGCCACCACTTTGGCGCCGATGCACTTCAGCTCTTCCCGTGCGATGTCGCCCAGGGCCTTCCGGGGATCTTCCACATAGATGGCAGGCCAGTCCCCCACCTTCCGGCTGCACAGCACCGCTGCTGCCCCTTTTTCCATAGCTGCCGGGATAAAGTCGTGACCGTCCCGGGCGCCCTGCAGTGCGATAAACAGCTGCCCCGGCTGCAAGATGCGGGTATCGTTATTGGCACCCCAAAATTCTACATTGGCGTATTTTTCTTCCACCGTACCGCCGCACCATTTGGCGGCCTGACGAAGGGTAATGTTAGCCATTTTCATTCCTCGTTTCCTGCAGGTGCTGCGCTACTTCCTCCCGTTCATCCAGGTGGTGCTTCTGGCCGCCGATGTCCTGATAGGTTTCGTGGCCTTTCCCTGCAAGTACAATTATATCATCTTTTTTCGCAATGTCCATAACATATCTGATGGCCTTGCGGCGATCTTCTATGACAATATATTCCCCCAATTCCGGATTTACCCCATTCAGGATGTCCTGAATGATGGCCGCAGGCTCCTCCGTCCGGGGATTATCCGAAGTGATAACGGCGATATCCGACAGCTCCACACCGATTTTTCCCATAATGGGCCGCTTCATGGGATCCCGGTCTCCTCCGCAGCCGAAGACGCTGATGAGCCGCCCCTTGCAGAACCCCCGGACCGCACTCAGGACATTTTCCAGTCCGTCCGGGGTGTGGGCGTAGTCAATCAGGACGCTGTAGGGCTCCCCGGGGGTGGGGACCACCTCCACTCTGCCCTTGACCCCTTCCGCCTCGGCCAGCGCTCCGGCGCAGTCTTCCAGAGAGATCCCCAACTGGGATGCAATGCCCAGCACCGTCAGGGCATTATATACCGTGAATTTTCCGGGAATGGGCAAATCCACCTGAGCCCGCTGCTGTCCCAGCACCGCCGTGAAGCGGACGCCTTCGGCATGAAGTTCGGCATTTTCGGCATAGAGCCCCGTTTTTTCCTTCAAAGAAGTGGTCAGCACCGGGCAGTCAGTTGCCGCCAGAATGCGTTCCGCATACGCATCATCCTGATTCACCACCGCCTTGTCACACCGGCGGAACAGTTCCGCCTTGGCATCGCAGTAGGCATCCATGGTCTTATGGAAATC
>CAYXUI010000057.1:0-9832 GCA_964468195.1 uncultured Oscillospiraceae bacterium
CCGGCAAGCAGAAGCTGGTTGACACCGGTGGACGTGTTGATCGCTTCAACAAGCGTTTTGGCCTGAAGTAAGAAACGAAAATTTCCGCACTACTTTTGTAGTGCGGATTTTTTGTTTGTTTACAATTTTTCCTGCGGAAAGCAGTTGTGTCCGGGCGGCATTGTGTGATATACTATAAAGAAAAAAGTTGAATTTGAAAAGTAAGCTGGATGTCGGCTTATGGAGGAACTATGGAAGAAACCTTTGAAAAGCATGTGCAGGAGCGGGCGGTGCTGGTTGGCCTGAACGCAGACTGCTTCAAAAAAGAACAAACCGCCACGGAAGAAACACTGGAAGAGCTGGAAGCTCTGCTGGAGACTGCCGGTGGCTTCTGCACCGGCAAAGTGCTGCAAAACCGCCATACGCCGGATTCTCACAGCTTCATCGGCGAGGGTAAGGCCATCGAGGTGAAAATGCTGGTGGAAGCGACCGCATCCACCATGGTGGTATTTGATAATGAACTGTCCCCCGGCAATATCCGGGCGCTGGAAGAGATCATTGGGGTCACGGTACTGGACCGCAGCGCCCTGATTTTGGATATCTTCGCCCAGCGAGCCAAGACAAAAGAAGGTCGGTTACAGGTGGAGCTGGCCCAGTATAAGTATCTTCTGCCTCGGCTGTCCGGTATGGGTGCCAGCCTGAGCCGTCAGGGCGGCGGCATCGGTACCCGTGGCCCCGGTGAGACCAAGCTGGAATCCGACCGCCGCCACATCCGGGAGCGGATCACCCGGCTGGAAACGGAACTGGAACAGGTTCGGAAAGTCCGGGCCACCCAGCGCCAAAGCCGGATGAAAAATTCCATTCCGGTGGTGGCTATTGTGGGTTATACCAACGCAGGTAAGTCCACCTTGCTGAATCAGCTGACCAATGCCGGGATCCCGGCCAACAACCGGCTGTTTGATACGCTGGACACCACTTCCCGGCTTTTGACGGTGTCGGACAATCTGGATGTGGTGCTGTCGGATACCGTTGGCTTTATTGCTAAACTGCCCCACCATCTGGTGAATGCCTTCCACGCAACCCTGGAAGAACTGGAATATGCGGATCTTTTGTTGCATGTTATCGATGCTTCGGATCCCAACCGGGATGCCCATGAGGAAGTGGTGAACCGTCTCATCGCCAAACTTTCCAAGCCGGAAACCCCGGTACTGCGGTGCTATAACAAGGCGGATCTGGTGTACCCGGACGACATCCCCAGAGGGGAAGATGTGGTGGCCATTTCCGCAAAGGCCGGCAAGAACATGGATGGTCTGCTGAAAGCCATCGAAAAAGCCCTGAATCACGCCCGGCACCACATTACCGTGTGCCTGCCCTATTCCATGGGCGGCATGGTGGAGACCCTGCACAACAACGCCCAGGTGCTGAATGTAGACTACACCGCCGACGGCATTGCGGTGGAGACCATCGTGGATGACATCCTCTATGGCCGCCTGCGGGAATACGTTATAGTTGACAATTGACAGTTGACAGTGGATAGTTGATCATGCAGTGTCATCCCGACCAAGGCGAAGCCGCGTGGAGGGATCTTGGTACTAATCAACTTTTGTGCAGTGAGTAAGTGCCAAGATCCCTCGACTCGCTGTCGCTCCCTTGGGATGACAGGCTTGCGATTTTGCGCAAAGAGAATATATTTGCGCAACTGAAGGAATGAAAAGGAGGCTTGCCCCCTGATGGATGAATATTTGATTCCTACCCAATTTGGGGAGGATGAATTTTACGAGAAAAAGTCCCACTTCATCGGCAGGCTCTGGCCGGTGGAAACGGAGGAAGCGGCACTGGAAAAAATTCAGGCCATGAAAAAGCAGCATTACGATGCTACCCACAATTGCTGGGCTTACATCATCCGGGATGGTGCTGTGCGATTCTCCGATGACGGAGAACCCGGCGGCACGGCGGGAATGCCCATGTTGCAGGTGTTGCAGCGGGAAGGGTTGTATAACTGCGTCTGCGTGGTGACCCGGTACTTTGGCGGTATTCTGCTGGGAGCCGGGGGGTTGGTCCGGGCTTACACCAAAGGCGCAAAAATCGCCGTGGATGCGGCTGGGAAGTCCATGAAGCGGGTGTGGACGGTACTATATGTACCCTGCCCTTACACCTTCTATGAACGGGTGAAGCTGGAAGTGGCGGCTTTTGACGGCATCATCCGGCAGACGGATTTCGGCGCCGAGGTAGAGCTGGAGCTCCTGTTCCCGGCGCATCAGGCCCAGAGCTTCCTGGAACGGCTGACAGATTTGACCTCCGGCACCGTGGAGGGTATGGAGATCGGACAGGAATACCGGGCATTCCCCATTGGGGATCCATAGGAGAGACTATGGAGATTCGTGCCATTACCGGAGAAAACGCAGGGGATCTCCTGCTGAAAAATGAGCCTTTTTCCATGCCAGGAAAGTTTATCCCGGAATTGCGGGATGGCGTATGGCGTTACAGGGTGGAGCGATTTGATACCGTGGAAACCATGGCATTTCCCGATGAAGTCTATGACTTTGCCCGGATCAGCCAAAAAGGATGTGCACTGGCAGCCTATGATGGTGGCCAATGCGTGGGGTTGATCGTTCTGGAAGACCGATTCTGGAAATATATGCACGTTTACGATTTAAAAGTTTCCGCCGCTGCCAGAGGCAAAGGGGTAGGCAGGGCGCTGATCCAGGGGGCGCTGGAAGAAGCACGCCGCCGGGATTACCGGGGGCTGTATCTGGAAGCGCAGGACAGCAATTTAAATGCGTGCCTTTTTTATGTGAAAACCGGCTTTGCCATCGGCGGGTTTGACAATCGTTTGTACACCGGGACTTCTCAGGAAGGCAAGGCGGATGTGATTTTCTATCTGGATACAGAATAAGGAGTGGGTGACCATGACAGTACGGGAAGAATTGGAACGGCAGGAACACAGGCGGCTGAATCCTCTGGCGGCCTTTGCCGACCGCTCGCAGGGTCGGCCTCACCCGGAGGATGACCGGGAGGGAGATGTGCGTACCTGCTACCAGCGGGATATTGACCGCATCGTGCATTGCAAGGCATTTCGCCGTCTGGTACATAAGACCCAGGTGTTTTTACGACCGGAGGGCGATCACTATCGTACCCGTATGACCCATACCCTGGAAGTGGCGAGAATTGCCAGCACCATCACCCGGGCACTGGGATTGAACGAAGATCTGGCGGAAGCCATTGCCATGGGGCATGATTTGGGGCATACCCCCTTTGGTCATGCGGGAGAAGAATCCCTGTCCCAGTGTTTGGGGAAGCCCTTCCATCACAACGAGCAGAGTTTGCGGGTGGTGGATGTGCTGGAAAAGGACGGTCAGGGTTTGAATCTGACCTACGAAGTCCGCAACGGTATCCTCTGCCATACCCGGGATCCATGGCCCAGCACCCTGGAAGGCCAGATCGTCCGCCGCAGTGACCAGATCGCCTATGTCAATCACGATATTGACGATGCCATCCGGGCGGGAATTCTGACCAACGATGATATCCCCGATGCCATTACAGATGTTCTGGGACATGCCCATTCCCTGCGGATCAACACACTGGTGACGGATATTATCACCGTCTCCCGGGAGGCCGGGGCCATCCAGCTGTCTCCGGAGGTGGAAAAAGCATTGAAAGATCTCCGGTCGTTCATGTTTGAAAAGGTCTACCGCAATCCGGTGGCAAAAGGGGAGGAGCAGAAGGCCAAAGCCATGCTCTGCCGCCTGTTTGAATACTATATGGCCCATCCGGATGCCCTGCCGGAGGATTTTCATCCCCAGTTGTCCTTTGACGGTATGGAGCGCACGGTTTGTGATTACATCGCCGGTATGACGGATAACTACGCCATCGACAAATACAGTGAAATTTTCATTCCTGCGGGCTGGCATGTTCGGGGATAATGTGATATAATACAAAACTAAAGAAATTACTAAAGAAATTCTGACAAAGGGGGGAGGACAATGGCATTTCCCGCTGCGTTTCTGGATGAATTGACAGCCCGGAATCCAATTGAAGATGTGGTGGGGCAGTACGTTTCCCTGAAACGTTCCGGCTCCAATCTGTTCGGCCTGTGTCCTTTCCACGGGGAAAAGACGGCCTCTTTCTCCGTTGCCCCGGATAAGGGGATCTACTACTGCTTTGGCTGCCACAAAGGCGGCGGTGTCATCAACTTTGAAATGGAGATCGAGGGACTTTCCTATCCCGATGCCGTCCGGGCTTTGGCCAAGCGGGTGGGGATGGAAGTGCCGGAGGACGAGCAGTATCAGTCCCGTTACCGCCAGCAGGAGCGGCTCTGGGCCCTCCATAAGGAAGCTGCCCGGTTCTTTCACAGTCAGCTCTATGCCACGGTGGGGGCAGCAGCACTGCAATATGCCTACAACCGGGGAATGCCCAAAAGCGTACTGACCACCTTTGGCATTGGCTATGCACCGGACAGCTGGAGCGATCTGGTGGATGCCATGCGGAAGAAAGGATATACCGATCAGGAGCTCCGGGATTCCGGCCTGGTCACCATTTCTCAGAAGAACGGCAATCTCTTTGACCGGTTCCGGGACCGACTTATGTTCCCGATCATCGATGTCCGGGGCAATGTCATCGGCTTCGGCGGCAGAATCATGAATGACAAGGATAAAAACGCCGCCAAATACTTAAATTCCCCGGAAACCCTGATTTTTAACAAAAGAAAGAACCTGTTCGCCCTGAATCTTGCCAAGAAGAGCAAGTTGGGGTATCTGATCCTGGTGGAAGGGTATATGGATGCCATTGCCCTGCACCAGTATGGATTTGACTGCGCCGTGGCCTCCCTGGGCACCGCCCTGACGGAGGATGGTGCAACCCTATTGAGCAAATACACCGATCAGGTGGTGCTGATTTACGACGGGGATACTGCTGGTCAGAACGCCACCAAGCGGGCCATTCCCATTCTGGAAAAGGCGGGTTTGCAGGTGAAAGTCCTGCAAATGCGGGATGCCAAGGATCCGGACGAATTTTTGAAAAAATTCGGTGCAGATCGCTTTAAGCTTCTGCTGGAGGAATCGGCAAACCGGGTGGAATACCAGCTTGGCGCCATTTTGAAAAAGTATGACCTGCGGGATGACGACCAGAAGGTGAAATATTTGCAGGAGTCGGCAGAACTCATCTGCACCCTGCAAAGCTCCGTCCAGCGGGAGGTCTATGCCAATCGGGTGGCAGAGACGGCAAAAATCAGTGCCGATGCCATGAAACTGGAAATCGACCGGGCGAAGAAACGCTATCTGTCCCGGGAAAAGAAAAAGCAGGAGAAGATCGATCTGTCTCCTGCCCGGAATCTGCAGCCCAGGGACCGGAATATTCACTATACCAACCTGAAATCCGCCCGGGCGGAGGAAGTGATCCTGGCCCAGAGCTTCCGGGAACCGGCTCTGTTGGCCCTTGCCGGGGAGCTGAAACCGGAAATGTTCTCTTCCGATTTGCTGGGAAAGGTCTATTTGCAGATACTTTCCCGGTACCGGGAAGGGCTGGAGATCAGCATCAACGGCATTACTGACCTGAGCCCGGAGGAAATGTCCCACATTGCCAGCATTTTGCAGAGCCAACAGGGCCCCGTAAATGAGCAGGCCTTCCGGGATTGCGTCCGCACGGTGCAGGAAGAATACCGGGCCACACAGGTGGTCACGGATGATGACTTCCGGGCCCTGACGCAGCGGATGAAAAAAAGTAAAGGATACAAAGCATGACAGAGCTTTTGGATAAGCAGGAGACCCCGGTACCCGCCGGGGAAGACGATGTGCGCCTGTTCCTGAAGGAGATCCGGGAATTCCCCCGGCTGACGCCGGAAGAGGAACGGGAACTGGCCCGCCGCTGCGCCGAAGGGGATGAAGATGCCATCCGCCGGATGGTCAGTTCCAATCTGCGGCTGGTGGTGAGCATTGCCAGAGAATATGCCGGCCGGGGCGTGGCACTGCTGGATCTGATCCAGGAGGGCAGCATCGGCCTGTTGCTGGCGGCACGGAAATTTGACTATACCCTGGATTTCCGGTTTTCCACCTATGCCACCAAATGGATCCGCCAGGGTGTGACCCGGTGCCTGCTGAACCATGGCAGCCCCATTCGGGTACCCTTACATACGGCGGAGCGGATGCGGAAGGTGGATGCCACCCGGGCAGCTCTCCGGCAGGAAAACGGGGAAGAACCCACGGAAGCGGAGATTGCCCAGCGCAGCGGCCTTCCGGAAGAGAAGGTCCGGGAGCTGATTCGGTTGACGCCGGATGTATTCTCTCTGGATATCCCAACGGGAGAGGACGAAGACGGAACGCTCCATACCCTGTTGGAGGATGCGCAGGCTCCCCAGCCCTATGAACAGCTGGTGCGCCGGGAGCTGGAGCGGACCATGGAGGCGCTGCTGTCTACCCTGAATGAGCGGCAGCAGCAGATTTTACGGTTGCACTTCGGTATGGCAGACGGCAACTGCTACTCTCTGGAAGAAATCGGAAAAAAATTGGGTGTTTCCAAAGAACGGGCCCGGCAGATCGAACGACAGGCTATGGAAAAATTGCAAAAAAACGGTGCAAGCCTTGGATTGGAGGACTTTTTGAATGAATGATTTGGACTTTTCCTTTGAGCCCAGCCCCTGGGAAGCCTACCTGCGCACCAAGGGCATGGGAGATACCATTCCGGCGGTGAGCCTGCTTTCCATGCTGGAAGGGGAGGAAGAACAGGCGGTGGAGGATGCCTTGCAGGATCTGGAAACCGGCTGTATGAATCTGGATATTTCCGGTCTTCCCCGACTTGGCGGCACCGGGGAAGCGGCACTGCGGCTGCGCCGGGAAATGGATCTGGCGAAGAAAGGATTTGCCCCGGAGGATCTGGAAGCCGGGGATCCCCTGCGGCTGTATCTGGAAGAGATCGCCGCCATGCCGGCTGTCGGAGAAGAAGGTCAGCTGGCGGAGTGTTGCTGTCAGGGGGATGAAAGCGCCCGGGAAGATCTGACCAATCTGGGCCTGAGCCGGGTCATCGAATTGGCGAAGGAATATGTGGGCTATGGTGTGCTACTGCTGGATCTGATCCAGGAGGGCAGCCTGGGACTGTGGAATGCCGTTGGCAGCTACCACTACGGCGACTATGCCGCCCACCGGGACCGCTGGATCCGGTTTGCCATGGCAAAAGCCGTGACTTTACAGGCCCGCGCCAATGGCGTAGGCCAGAAAATGCGCACGGCACTGGAAGATTACAAGCAAATCGACGAGCGGCTCCTTGGGGAACTGGGCAGAAATCCCACCCTGGAGGAGATTGCCGAAGAGCTCCATATGGGCACGGAAGAAGCTTCCGCTGTGAAAAAAATGCTGGAAGATGCCCGGCTTATGGCTCAGGTCCGCAAGCCCCAGGAACCGGAGGAAGAGGCGGAGGAAGAGCAGCAGGCGGTGGAGGATACGGCTCTGTTCCAGAGCCGCCAGCGGATATTGGATCTGCTGGCCGATCTCAATGAGCAGGAGCAACAGCTGCTGACGCTGCGCTTTGGACTGGAGGGGGGCAAACCAATGTCTCCCGAGGATACCGGCCGCCGGTTGAATCTGACACCGGAGGAAGTGGTAGCCATGGAGGCCGCCGCTCTGGGAAAACTGAGAAATACAAAAGGATAAAGTGAGGATATAAAATCATGGCGAAAAAGATTTCCATTGCCATCGACGGCCCTGCCGGCGCAGGAAAATCCACCATTGCCCGCCGTCTGGCAAAAGAGCTGGGGTATCACTATGTAGACACTGGGGCCATTTACCGGACGGTTGCCTACTTCTTCGACCTGTGGGGGGTGGCGCCCAAGGATATTGACGGCATCAACCGCTACATCGACGAGTTGAATGTGGCCATCGAATACGATGAAGAGGGCCTGCAGCACATGTTTATGAACGGGATGGATGTCACCGAGGACATCCGCACCCAGGAGATCGGTCAGAAGGCCAGTCTGATCTCTGCCCATGCAGTGGTTCGGGAAGCCATGCTGGACATGCAGCGGGATGTAGCTAAGGAGTATGACGTTATCATGGATGGCCGGGATATCGGCACCGTGGTGTTGCCCAAGGCTACTGTGAAGATCTTTCTGACGGCAGCCCCGGAAGTCCGGGCCAAGCGCCGCACCGAAGAGCTTCTGGCCAAGGGCCAGAAGGCCAACTATGACAAGGTTCTTAAGGAGATCCAGCAGCGGGATTATCAGGATACCCACCGGGATGTGGCGCCTCTGAAAATGTCCCGGGATTCTGTCAAACTGGACACTTCTGAGCTGGATATTGACGGTGTCATCGCTGTCATGAAGGAAATCATTGCGCAGAAGGTGGAAAAATGAGCGTTCAGATCGCCAAAAGTGCCGGATTCTGTTTCGGCGTCAGCAGGGCGGTGGAACTGGTGGAAGAAGCGGCAGATGCCGGAAAAAAAGTAGCTACCCTGGGCCCCATTATCCACAACCGCCACGTGGTGAACCGGTTTGAAGATCTGGGGGTTCGGGTCATTGAGGAGCCGGAGCAGGCATTGCCGGGGGAAACCGTCATTATTCGCTCTCATGGTGTCACCAGAGCCGTCTATCAAAGGCTGGAAAATATGGGTGTGGAGATCATTGATGCTACCTGCCCCTTTGTCAAGCGGATCCACGGCATCGTCAGCCGGGCGGAGGAAGAAGGCCGCCTGCCTGTCATCATCGGCACACCGACCCATCCGGAGGTGGAGGGCATCGCCGGTTGGTGCGGAGAATGCAAAGTTTTTCCAGGGCCGGAAGAGCTGGAAAAATGGGCCAAATCTTCAGAAAATTTTAAGGATTTGGCAATTTGCATGGTTTGCCAAACCACAAGCACAGAATCTTTGTGGAAAACGTGCGGCAATTTTGCAAAAAAACAGTTTACTAACTTGAAAATTTTTGATACAATATGTAAAGCAACTGAGTATAGGCAAAGCGAAGCAGCAGAACTGAGTGAAGTATGTCAGGCAATGGTCGTTGTAGGTGACCCCAAAAGTTCCAACACAGGCCGTCTCGCTATGATTTGCCGGGAACACTGCGATCACGTTTTCTTGGTGGATAATGCCACCGAGCTGAAAGCGGAGAATTTTCGTGGTGTCACTGATGTTGGTATCACTGCCGGTGCGTCAACGCCGGCGTGGATTATAAAGGAGGTCAACAAGACTATGAGCGAAATTATCAATGTTGAGACTGTGCAGGAGGAGAACTTCGCTGAACTGCTGGAACAGTCCATCAAGACTTTAAATACAGGAGACAAGGTCATGGGCACTGTTACCGGTATCGGTAACACCGAAGTCCAGGTGGATCTGGGCACCAAGCATGCCGGTTACATTCCCTACGACGAAGTGAGCGCAGATCCTTCTGTAAAGCCCGAGGACATTCTGCACGTTGGCGACGAGATCGAAGTGTTTGTCGTTCGCGTCAACGATCAGGAAGGCACCGTGCAGCTGTCCAAGAAGAAGCTGGACGGCCTGAAGGTTTGGGACGACATGGCTGCCTGGGTGGAAGACAAGACCACCGTGGAAGGCACCATCACTGAGGAAAACAAGGGCGGTCTGGTTGCCAACGTTAAGGGCATCCGGGTCTTCATCCCCGCTTCCCAGTCCGGCATCGCCAAGGGCGGCGACATGGCCGGTATGGTCGGCAAGAACGTTTCCATGAAGATCACTGAGGTCAACCGCGCTCGCCGCCGTGTCATCGGCTCCATCCGCGCTGTCTCCTCCGAGGCCCGCAAGGCTGCTCAGGAGAAGATCTGGGCTGAGATCGAGAACGGCAAGCAGTACCACGGCACCGTTAAGTCCCTGACTTCTTACGGCGCATTCGTGGACATCGGCGGTGTGGACGGCATGG
>CAYXUI010000058.1:0-9712 GCA_964468195.1 uncultured Oscillospiraceae bacterium
ACATGGCCGCCATTGCCGCACTGGACAAAAAGAAAAGCAGTTTCTTCTTGCATACTGACCCGAATATGGTAGAATGGTTTGTGAAGATGGTGGAGGAGCGCAAGAAGCAGCACGACTGCACCAAGGACAGAAAAAACTGGTAAAGGAGATCGTTTTATGAGAAAGAATTTTGGAGCAAAGCCCATTTTGTACCCCCAGCCGGTGTTTATCATCGGCACTTACGATGAAAACGGCAATCCTGATGCCATGAATGCGGCCTGGGGCGGCATCAGCGAAAGTGATGAAATCTCCATGTGCCTCAGTGCCGGCCATAAGACGGTGAAGAACATTCTGGCAAGAAAGGCATTTACCGTCAGCATGGCCACGGCAGACACCGTAGTGGCCTGCGACTTTGTCGGCATGGTGTCCGGCAATCAGGTGGCGGATAAGCTGGAAAAGGCGGGATTCCACACGGAAAAGAGCGCATTTGTGGATGCCCCTATTATCAAAGAACTGCCCATGGCTGTGGAGTGCGAACTCATCAGCTACGATCCCGAAACCTGCCGCATGGTGGGCAAAATCGTCAACATCTGCGCCGAAGAAAGCGTGCTGACCGACGGCAACATCGATCCCATGAAGCTGCGGCCCATTACCTATGACGGTATGAACCACGCTTACCATGTGCTGGGCGAAAAGGTGGGCAACGCTTTCTCTGACGGCGCAGCATTGAAATGAGGTAGCATATGAGCAAAAACGTTCTGATTTTGTCCGGAAGCCCCCGGAAGGGCGGTAATTCCGATGTTCTGTGCGACGAATTCGCCCAAGGTGCACAGGAAGCCGGTCATCAGGTAGAGAAGATCCGGGTGGCGGCGAAAAATATCCATCCATGTATCGCCTGTTACCACTGTGCCGACCATGACGGCCAGTGCGTTTTCCAGGATGACATGGCCGAAGTGTTGCAGAAGATGATCGATGCGGATGTGCTGGTGCTGGCAAGCCCTGTGTACTTCTACTCCATCGATGCCCAGCTGAAGGCGGTCATCGACCGCACCGTGGCCCGATGGCTGGAAGTGAAGAATAAGGAGTTCTACTATATCGTCACCATGGCAGATGAGGAAGCTGCTTCTGCCGATACCACCCTGGCCTGCTTCCGTGGCTATGCCGACTGCGTGGAAGGTGCCGTGGAAAAGGGCGTCATCATCGGCGGTGGTGCCTACAAAGTAGGGGAAATTCAGGGACATCCTGCCATGGCTCAGGCTTACGAAATGGGGAAACAGGTGTAAATACGATCAAAATGACAAAAAGGTAATCAATAGTGTCATTGCGAGTCAGTGCTGCGGCACTGGTTCGCAATGACACGTTTTTCATTTCTGTAAAATACCTTGACAATTCCAATGGATACCCGGTAAAATAGGAAAAAGTAAGCGAAGGAGGCGGCAAAAGTGGTCACGGTGTATTGTCTGGATATTTCCAAAGTGAACAGGGAAGAAGAAGCCTGGCTCTATGGCAATGCCTCGCCGGAACGACGAACCCGGGCGAAGATCTTCCGGAAACGGGAGGGAGCTCTGCGATGTCTGGCCGGGGAGGCCCTGCTGCGCTGTGCTCTGGGAACCGGTGACTACACGCTGGAACGGCACAAAACCGGAAAGCCCCGGGTCCGGGGCCGGGAGAACTTCCACTTCAACATCTCCCACGCAGGAAACTGGGTGGTACTGGCCTTCGGGAATACCCCGGTGGGAGTGGATGTGGAAGTCCACCGGGCAAGACTGCCTATCAGGCGGTTTTCCGCCCGGTTTTTTGCCCCGGAGGAACAGAACTTCGTTGGCTCGGATACCGGACGATTTTTGCAGGTCTGGACGGGGAAAGAAAGTTTTCTTAAATACCTGGGCAGCGGCATCGACCGGAAATTATCTTCTTTCAGCGTCTTTTCCCTGCCAGAAGGGGTTCGGCTCCACTGGCAGGAGTTGGAAGAAGGCTGTTGCCTGTGCTTGTGTACCGGTGAGGAAGAATACCGTCTAGAAATGCGGGATATCCGGTCCTTGCAAAGAGCCGGTGGCTGTGATATGATGACAGAAACGAAGAACAAAACATAGAGGTGCAAAATATGGAAAAAATCACCAGTTTTACCATTGACCATATCCGGCTCCAGCCGGGGCTGTATGTCTCCCGGAAGGACAAGGTGGGAGCGGAAACCGTGACCACCTTCGACCTGCGGCTGACCAAGCCCAACGACGAGCCAGTGATGAATACCGCCGAAGTCCACACCATGGAGCATCTGGCGGCGACTTATCTGCGCAACGATCCGCAGTGGAAGGATAAGGTGCTCTACTTTGGCCCCATGGGCTGCCGGACGGGATTTTATTTGCTGCTGGCCGGAGACTATGAATCTGCCGACGTCCGGGATCTGGTGACAAACTGTTTCCGGTTTATCCGGGATTTCCGCGGGGAAGTTCCCGGCGCCAGTGCAAAGGACTGCGGCAACTATCTGGATATGAATCTGCCCATGGCCAATTACTGGGGCAAAAAATACACCGCCCTGCTGGAAACCATGGATGAAAGCCGGATGCACTATCCGGAATGAGAAAAGGAGAAACAAATGAAACTTGGAATTATCGGCGCCATGCAGATCGAAGTGGAGATCCTGCTGAGCAAACTGGAAAATAAGGAAGAAAAGACCATCGCCGGAAGCACCTTCTACGAAGGCGAGCTGGAAGGATTGCCGGTGGCCATCGTGCAGTGCGGCATCGGCAAGGTCAATGCCGCCATTTGCACCCAGATCCTCTGCGACTGCTTTGGGGTGACCCATATGGTGAATACCGGCATTGCCGGCTCCCTGGATGCCCAGCTGGATATCGGCGATCTGGTGGTCAGTACCGATGCCATGTACCATGATTTTGACTGCACCCACTTCGGCTACCCCTACGGCCAGGTGGCGGGGATGGATACCGTGACCTTCCCGGCAGACGAGACCATGATCCGCTATGCCTTTGCCGCCGCCGAAGCCGTTAATCCTGGCCACACGAAGAAGGGGCGCATTGCCAGCGGCGACCAGTTCGTGGCAGAGAAGGATTTGAAGCAGCGCATCATCGCCGCTACCGGCGGTGTATGCACGGAGATGGAGGGCACTGCCATTGCCCAGACAGCTTACCGCAATCACATCCCCTTCGTGATCCTCCGGGCCATTTCCGACAAGGCTGACGACAGCGCCCAAATGGACTATCCCACCTTCGAGCGCATAGCAGCCCACCGCTGTGCCGAAGTCACCAGCCTTCTGGCAAGACAGCTGCAAAGCGAAAACGTATAAAGACGCAAAAAGTACCATCCCGAGGGATGGTACTTTTTTATGCGATTTAAGTTAAGCGTTGGCAACGGTGACCTTGCCGGATTCCTTGTCCAGCATGTCCCACACGCCCAGCATATACATGATGCCCAGGGCACGGTCATACAGGCCGTAGCCGGGACGGACATTGCCGGGGCCTTCGTTCCACAGGTGACGGCCGTGGTCGGGACGGATGTAGCCCTCGAAGCCGCAGTCGTGGTAAGCCTTCAGGATGTCCAGAATGCCGGTCTCGCCGTCGCAGTCACGATGGCTGGCCTCGGAGAAGTCGCCATTGTCGAAGTGCTTGACGTTACGGATGTGGGCAAAGGCGATGCGGTCGCAGTGCTTGCGGACGATCTCGGCAACATTGTTGTTGGGGTCGGCGTTCAAAGAACCGGAGCACAGCGTCAGGCAGTTGTAGGGATGGTCCACCATCTTCAGGAAACGGTCGATGTTTTCGCCGTTGATCAGCAGACGGGGCAGGCCGAAGATATCCCATGGGGGATCGTCCATGTGGATGGCCATCTTCACGTCGCACTCCTCGCAGGTGGGCATGATGGCTTCCAGGAAGTACTTCAGGTTGGCCCACAGCTTCTCGTGGTCCACATCGGCGTAGTCCTTGAACAGCTGATCCAGCTTGGCCATACGCTCGGGCTCCCAGCCAGGGAAGGACATGTTGTACTTCTCGGTGAAGTCCAGAATGTATTTAGCCATGGCGTTGTAATCGTCCTGGATCATGCCCTTCTCGTAGAACAGGGCGGTGGAGCCGTCGCCGACTTCGTGGAACAGGTTGGAACGGGTCCAGTCGAAGATGGGCATGAAGTTGTAGCAGATGACCTTGACACCGAACTTGGACAGGTTGCGGATGCACTGCTTGTAGTTCTCAATCAGGGCGTCCCGGGTGGGCTTGCCGATCTTGATGTCGTCATGGACGTTGACGGACTCGACCACATCGCCGTTGAAGCCGTAGGCGTGGAGCTGATCCATGACCTCCTTGATCTCGTGCTCTTCCCAGATCTCACCGGGCATTTTGTTGTGCAGAGCCCAAACAATGCTGGTGACGCCGGGAATCTGCTTGATGTCGGACAGCTTGATCTTGTCATTGCCTTCGCCGTACCAACGGAAACCCATGTGCATAGGCATAAGTAAATTCCTCCATTACTAAATTTCTTACCTTTGATCCCCCAATATGGGATCACGGGGATTACCAAACTGATTATAACACAAATCACCCCCTTCTGACAACGAAGTGGGAAAGAAAATATTACACAAAAAATGCAGGGCAATTTTGGATAACCAAACCAGAACGGTGGTGGAAATGCACCAGTTCTTCCAGAAAATCCCATTATATTCCTGGCATTTTCCACGATTTTCCACCGGAAGATCCTGCTGCTTTCCGTACATAAGTGCCGCCTCTTTGGGCAAATTACCCAAGGAGGGATGCCATATGACGGAAAAACAATATGCGCTTTTGACGCAGGAACTGGCACCAAAGTCCCCCATGGGCCGGGACTGCCTGGGAGCCTTCGTCATCGGCGGGGCCATCTGTATGCTGGGGCAGTGGATTATGAACAGCTACAGCCTGCTGGGACTGGATAAAGATGCTGCCGCCTGTGCCACATCCATGACTCTGGTGACGCTGTCCGCCCTGCTGACGGGATTGAGCCTGTATGACGACCTTGCCAAATACGCCGGAGCCGGTACCCTGGTGCCCATCACCGGCTTTGCCAACGCCATCGCCGCCCCGGCCGTGGAATTTAAGACGGAAGGGCCCATCTTAGGTGTCGGTGCCAGGATCTTCACCATTGCCGGCCCGGTGATCGTGTATGGGTTGGGTGCAAGTGTGGTGTATGGGGTGGTTTACTGGGTGAGCAAAATCTTATAAACAAAAGAATGGTAAAAACTCCAAAACCAACAATGCAGCATAAAGATTCCCCACAAAAAAAGGCAACGTGGCCTTCTTTTGCGGGGAATTTTCGCTGTTTCGCAGAGATAAGGGGGAGAGTCGGCGTTTTTTCGATATACGGATTGGTTGGTATTTTAGACACAGAACAGCACCCCATTTCTTGGTTGAAGCAGGATGGCATACTTGCCTAACAAATGGGGTTCAGGTCAACACTTTGTGTGCGCCACGATTTTACAGAATTTTACGCAAAATGGGGAACTTCTTCAGGATCCAGGTGCAGGTGGCACCGGCGGAGAAAATGGAAAGTTCGTAGATCAATACGCAAAGCAAAACAGGATACTCCCGGTGAATGAGTGCTTCGTAAACGGGATGCAGCAGATAGAGAAAGAGATCTGCCAGCAGATAAATGCCAAAGGTCAATCTGCCAAGAGAAGTGATCCGGGCGGCGGTTTTGGGAGAAAAGGAGATCCCTTGGGCGGCAATAAAGACGGCAATGCTGGCGGCCACCAGTGGCAGCAGGGAATTATCTCCATAGAACAGGTAGTCGCTTCCATCCTTGCGCAGGTACTCCCAGTAAGTCAGCAGGACATTTCCGACGGTGATCAGGCAGAATACGATCAGGGCGATGCCACACTGCTTTCGGCAAAAGGTGCAGTAACGCCGGAGATAACATCCAGCCAGCATCAGGCAGATGTAACCGCCAAACAGGGAAATGTCGAAATAACCGGATAAGGTAAACCCGGGAGCATAATGCTGGATAATGGGAAGAACGCCATAAAAAGCACCGGAGATCAAAAAGAAAACGTGAAAATCCCGCTGCTCCATGGCGCTGACCAGCTTTTGCAGGAAAGGCAACATGACCAGAAGACCCAGATACATGTACAGATACCAGAACGCATTGGTAATGGGCTCCCGGATGATCCAGCGGATAAAGAATCTGGGGTTGATGCCGGGAACTTCCCCGGTGTAACGATAATAAATATAGTATACACCGGAAAACAGTACCAGACAGCTGAGGATCCGGAAAATCAGGGAAAAGGTCTTGCGGTAAGAATACTGCCGGTTCATCATCAGGTAGCCGGCGATGATGACAAAAACGGGAACAGCGATCCGGCACACATAAAAATAAGTGACAGAAATCAACCAGACAAGGCTGGGGGCTCTGGCCAGAAAGATATCCGAATTGGTATGGTTGACGATGACCAGAAAACTGGCAAGGATCCGGAGAAATTCGATAAAGACAATGGATTTCCGCTCGGTTTGTGGGGAGGACAGTTCCAAGAAAACCCTTCTTTCTGTTGTGGGAGAGGGAATGCTCCCCCTTTTTACAGAGATTATACCAAAGGAGCCGGACTTGTGTCAATCCCGGAGGCGGAGCATGGAAAAAAAGCTTGCAATCCGGGGGATTCAACCGTATAATGGAGAAAAATTATGGCCCAAAACCAACAGGAGGTACGCCGTGAGCCGTGTACAAAAGATTTTACTGACCCTTCTGGCTATGACGGCCTTTGTGCTGGTGAGCTGCGGATTTTTCGGAGTCATCCGGGGATATCTGTCCCAGCGGAAAGAAACATCAGAATACCGGACGGTTTATCATCATCCTACGGAAAGTGCGGTCCCAGAAACGGTTCCTGCCACCCAGCCCCCGGAAACAGAAGCGGCGGAGACCCTTCCGGAGGAAACAGAGCCAGTGGAAACGGAACCTGCGGAGACGAACCCGGCGGTGGAGCGGATCTGGTACGATCAGGTGCCGCTGTATGACCAGACCTGCTATTCTGCCATTCGTTATGGTACGGGGGATATTTCCACCAGCGGCAGCAACATCGTCAGTCTGGCCATGGTGGCTTCCTATCTGACGGGACACGAATACATGCCGGATTACCTGGCAGCCTGTTTTGCCGATTATATCGGCAATTCCATGCAGTGGCTGGAATATGCGTCGGACGAATTACAGCTGCCCTGGAAAAAGGCCGTAAATATTGATGAGACCATCCAGGCCCTCCGGGAAGGAAAGGTCGCGGTGGTGCTGATGAATGCCAAGTCTCTGTTTATGGAGACGCAGCATTTTGTAGTGTTTACCGGCATCACAGAGGACGATAAGATCCTCATTCATGACCCCTATGGCCCCAATTATGAAAAATGGAATCTGGAAAATGCGCTGGTCAACGGCTTCCGCCGGTCGGATCTTACCGGTGGCTATGGCTGTGCCTGGATCTATGACCCGGAGGAAATGCCGGAAGTGCCGTTTGTCTATGAAATGGCGGAAAATACCGATGTTTTCCGGTATGGAGATCTGGAGCTCAGCGAAACAGACCGGGAACTTATTGTCAAGCTAATCTGCATGGAAGGGGAGAGTGAACCTTTTGAAGGACAGCAGGCCATTGCAGAGGTGATTTTGAACCGGGTAGTGGCGGATAATTTCCCGGATACGGTGTCCGGTGTGATCCAGGCTCCGGAACAGTTCCAGGCGGCAGACAGATTGTATCTGGCGAAACCCACCCACACCCAGTATGAGGCTGTGGAACGGGCATTGAATGGCCCCTACGTGCTGGATGGAGATGTGGTGTTCTTTTCCCAGTACGCCGTCAACAGCAATGTCTGGGGAACCATCGGAAATCATATTTTTTGCAGACAATGGTAACAGCAACATAACAAAAACCCCCTGACCGGTTTCGGTCAGGGGGGCTTTTCTCAGCAGTTTGCAGGAAATGGCAGGAAAATCCGGAAAGAAAAAGGGAGCAGTCAAGCTTCTTTGGACTCCTGCACAAAGGCCAGAGCCATGGCAAAGTAGAGCATAAAGCCAACTTCCGTCCGCAATGTGCAGTTGTACAGGAACAGGGCGAAGCACATCAGTGCCAGAATTTCGGTGGTCAGACAGTAGACCGAATCTCCCTTGCCGCTGCGGCGCAGATGCCAGGCGGCGAAGAAGATGGTCAGAAAAATGCCGAGATAGGTGATCAGCCCCACCAGTCCGGTTTCCAGCATGATAAAGCCGGAAGAGAACATGATGTAATTGGTCTGCCAGTTGGCGCCGTAGAAGGGGGCAGTCATGCCAGGCAGCGGGGCAGCATCGCAGTTACCCAGACCCAGACCAAAGAGCTTCTGGGGCCAGGTTTGCAGATAGGTGTTCCAGGCAATGGGAACGGCGGTGAGCCGGTTCATGTCACCGGAACCGGTGTAGCCATCAGAAGATGTGGCGGTTTCCCAGATGTTTTGGATGCTGAACCAGCCATCCCAGAAAGGAAAAATGAGAACCATCAACCGGATGCACAGGAAAACACCGGCCAGACCGCACAGGGCTACGATCAGATTCCGGCGGGAGAACTTTGTCAACACTAGGGCCAGGACCAGAATGGCAGCGAATTCCAGCACGAACATTTTCAGTTCAGCCATGGCAGCGATGAGCAGGGCAGCAGCGCATTTGGCACAGCACAGCCAGGCTTTTTCCTGACCATTCAGGTAGCGCAGCAGGGACAGAGTGATCACGATGAGGAAAAATACATTGGTATAGGCATTGCATCCGGCGGCGGTTCCGAAAATACCGCCCAAATAGTCCCAATCGATTTCCAGCACGAAATACTGGTACAGTGTCACCACCAGGTTGATCCAGAACAGAATGTCAAAGACCTTACGGTACCATTCCCGCCACTGCGCTTTCAGAAACAGAATGCAGGCGAAAAAGAACACAAAATACCGCCCATTATTCCTCAGACCGGAAACATAGTACAAAATGGACTGGTAGCTAAGAAGCTGCCCTGCAATGGTCAGACCGAAGAAAACCAGTGCAGACAGGAGCATCCATTTGACCTGGAGCGTTTCTGTCAGCCTGGAGCGGTACCGGCAGAGCATCAGCAGAAGCAGCAATCCACAGAGGATACCGGCGCCGGTGTGGATATTGCCCAGAGGCACATCGAATGTATAGGCCAACAACATGTAAGTAAAGGGCACCAGCAAAACCAGATTGGTAAGCACCGCACCGAAGGTGTCCGTCCGGCGGGGGGTGAGTACATTGGCTTTCATAAAAACTCCTTTCGCCCAATTGAAAAAGAAAAATGGGCCGTGAAAAGCAAACGGTTATCTTCAGAATAACACATTTTCTCCCAAAAAGCAACACAGAGAAGTGCCTGCACTACGGAATCCGGATGGAAACGGGACAGACTGTGGCGAATAGAGTAAAGGCAGAGGTGATGATATGCTTTGGCTGATGCTCAGCACGCTTTTGTATTCGCTGCAGCTGTCCACGGGCTCTTTTCCCAAACCATTATCGGCAGAGGAGGAGCAGTACTATCTGAAACTTTCCGCTCAGGGGGATCTGGAGGCCAGAAATATTCTGGTAGAGCGAAATCTTCGGCTTGTCTCCCACATTATGAAAAAGTACTACACCCAGACCTCGGATCAGGAAGACTTGATCTCCATCGGCACCATTGGCCTGATCAAGGGGATCACGACCTTCGATGCAACCAAAGGCGCAAGACTGGCGACTTATGCAGCTAGATGCGTTGAAAATG
>CAYXUI010000059.1:0-9198 GCA_964468195.1 uncultured Oscillospiraceae bacterium
CATCTATCCATAATTTTGCATTCTGCATTCTACATTTTACATAAAAGAATCCCCCGGCGCCGTGCAGTGCGACGGGGGATCTTTTCGGGGGATCAGGTACAGTAGGTTTTTGGAAGAAATTTGGAATCGTGAGGTAGGAGGTAAAGGATTTAGCAAAAAAGGGAATAGCTGATAGTTGCGGTATCCCCTTCGGGGATGATTTTGAATTTATAAGGGAAATCGGACGTTACACCAGCGCTGCGCCCAGGGCACGGCACTGTTCTTCGGCGTCGTCATCGGGGGCTTCCATGCAGGTCACGCTGTCGTGGGCCAGAACGGCACCGGCGGAGCGGCAGGTATCTTCCCAGGCACGCATCCATTCGCCGTCACCCCAGCCGTAGGAGCCGAACAGGGCAATGGACTTGCCGGAGAGCTTGCCTTCGCAGTCGGTGAACATTTGTTCAAATTCGCTTTCTTCCAGCTGCTCCACGCCCATAGAGGGGCAGCCAAAGGCGATGCCGTCGAAATCCGCCACCATGTTGGCGGCAAAGTCGGAAGCGGTGTAAAGGGTAACATCGCCACCGGCGTTTCTTGCACCCTCTGCCACAGCGTTGGCCATGGCCTCGGTGTTGCCGGTGCCGCTCCAATAGACAATTGCGATCTTGCTCATAATCAATTCAACCTTTCAAATACTTATGGTGTGGTATATCAACCGGCTCGGCTCTTCACCATCAGCCGTTCAATATCAGGCTTTTGCGCCCAGCGGTCACAGTAGACCCGGGTGCATTTTTTGTACTGGTCAAAAGTTTTCCGGGCGCTGTCCGGGTCGGTGTAGACCTTCCAGCAGCCGGTACATTTGGCACATTCCGGCCCATATTGGATGAATCCCCGGACATCTTCCGCAGGATACCCCAGAAACAGGCCGATTTCATGGGGAAATTCTTCCTCTGTCCGCAGTTTGCGAACCAGCTTCGCCACGCATTTTTCGCAGCTGCCGGGGTCGTAGCCCCGGCAGCGCAGCAATTCGGCGGCAGTGCTGTGGGACAGATCACAGCGCAGCCGTGCGGGACGGTAGAGGTAGATCAGGGCTTTCGTTTCCGAAAACCGCAGGGGGCAGGAGCCGCAGTCCCTTGGGGGTCAGGCGTTTATTCAGTCCCCGCAGGGTTTCCCGGAGTGCCTCCGGATCCTGACAGGGGCAAGTGAACAGGCTGGCAGTTTTGAGTCCCGCCAGAGTCGGGGCACAGTTGCGCACCAGATATTCTTCCGACATAGCAAACGCCCTCCTGTTTCAAATTTTATTTCCGCTTGCCGTGGCGAAGATACCCTTTCAGCCACAGGCTGCCGGTGAGGATCATGACGATACTTGTCAAAGCGGAAAAGGTCGGTAACCAAGTCATAGAAAGATCCTCCTTTTGTTAGAGTTGACAGTTTTTAACGTCATTCCGAGCGTAGCGAAACGGAGTCGAGGAATCTACGCACGAACGTAGTGCATAGCAGTTATCAAGTGCGTAGATCCCTCCATGCGCTATCGCTTAGTCGGGATAACACGCCTTCTATACATTGGTCCCTGACCTGGTGAATCAGGAGTACCAGAACAACGCGAAGTTAGCTATAGCTAACCACTCAGGTTTGTTTTAGTTAGCCTTAGCTAACTGTCCATATAGTACACCATCATTCCCCATTTGTCAACCCCATTTTTTCAAAAAAGTTTCTTCACAATTTTTTAAAAAAGGATTGACAAATCTTTCCTGCTGCGCTATTATTAGTAGCGGTTAGCGAAAGCTAATCCATTTCATTCCTCAGTGGTTAGCATAACCTAATCGCTCCGGAATATGCAGACAGGCAACTGTCTGTTCTTTACAGGATGCGGTTAGTTGCACCTAACCCCCTATCACTCGTATATTCATTTATTTTAGAGGAGGAACTACCATGAGAATTGCTTTTGCGGGCAATCCCAACTCCGGTAAGACCACCATGTACAATGCCCTCACCGGCCGCAATGAAAAAGTCGGCAACTGGGCAGGTGTTACCGTTGACAAGAAAGAGGCTTTGATCAAGAAAGCCTACGCAGGCGACCAGGAGCTGATCGCCGTTGACCTTCCCGGCGCTTACTCCATGTCCCCGTTTACGTCTGAGGAAAGCATCACCAGCTCCTACGTCAAGAACGAGCATCCCGATGCCATCATCAACATCGTGGACGCCACCAATCTGAGCCGCTCCCTGTTCTTCACCACCCAGCTGATGGAACTGGGCGTCCCTGTGGTAGTTGCTCTGAACAAGCACGATATCAACGCCAAGAAGGAGACCCGCATCGATGTGGAGACCCTGTCCAAGAAGCTGGGCTGCCCCGTCATCGACACCACCTCCACCACCGGTGAAGGTCTGGCCGAAGTGGTCAAGGCCGCTGCATCTCTGAACGGCCAGAAGCAGAAGGCTCCCTATCATCAGGGTAACATCGACCTGACCAGCCGGGAAGCCGTTGAAAAGGCTGACCGCGAGCGTTTCGCTTTCGTAAACAAGATCGTCGCCTCCGTAGAGACCCGTAAGGTTCTGACCAAGGACCGGAACTTCCAGGATAAGATCGACGATATTCTGACCAACAAGTGGTTCGGTTTGCCCATCTTTGCCGTGGTCATGTTCCTGGTGTTCAACATTTCCCAGTCCACCGTCGGCCCCGCTCTGGCGGACATTCTGGTTGGCTGGCTGGAAGTCTTCCAGGAGTGGGTCGGCGAAATGGTCGCCGATGCCTCCCCCATCCTCCAGGCTCTGCTGGTAGACGGCATCATCGGCGGTGTCTCCGCCGTTGTGGGCTTCCTGCCTCTGGTTATGGTGATGTACTTCCTGATTGCTCTGCTGGAAGACTGCGGCTATATGGCCCGTGCCACCATCGTGCTGGATCCCATCTTCAAAAAGGTCGGCCTGTCCGGTAAGTCCGTTATCCCCTTCGTCATCGGCACCGGTTGTGCCATCCCCGGCGTCATGGCCTGCCGTACCATCCGTAACGAGCGGGAACGCCGTGCCACCGCTATGCTGACCCCCTTCATGCCCTGCGGTGCCAAACTGCCCGTTATCGCCCTGTTCGCCGGTGCTTTCTTCGAGGATGCCACCTGGGTTGGCACTCTGATGTACTTCGCGGGCATTTTCCTGATCCTCATCGGCGCTCTGCTGGTGAACAAGATCGCCGGCTACAAGAACCGTAAGTCCTTCTTCATCATGGAGCTGCCCGAATACAAGGTTCCCTCTCTGAAGCGTGCCTTCATCTCCATGTGCTCCCGTGGCTGGGCTTACATCGTCAAGGCCGGTACCGTGATCCTGGTGTGCAACACCGTGGTGCAGATCATGCAGACCTTCAACTGGAGCTTCCAGGAAGCCGAAGTTGCCTCTGAGTCCATTCTGGCTACCATCGCCTCCCCCATTTCCTACCTGCTGGTTCCCATCGTTGGTGTGGCTTCCTGGCAGCTGGCTGCCGCCGCTGTCACCGGCTTCATCGCCAAGGAAAACGTGGTCGGCACTCTGGCCGTCTGCTTCGTTGGTCTGGAGAACCTGATCGATACCGAAGAGCTGGCCATGATGGAAGGCGCCGGTGCCGAAGTCGCCGGTGTGCTGGCCATCACCAAGGTCGCCGCTCTGGCTTACCTGATGTTCAACCTGTATACCCCTCCCTGCTTCGCTGCTCTGGGTGCTATGAACTCTGAGATCAACGACCGCAAGTGGTTCTGGGGCGGTGTGGCATTGCAGTTCGCCACTGGTTTCGTGGTTGCCTACCTGGTTTACCAGATCGGTACTCTCATCACCACCGGCGCTGTTGGCGCAGGCTTCCTGCCCGGCCTGATCGTGGTTGCCGCCATTGTCGCCGTGATCGTCTACCTGTGCAAGAACGCCGACAAGAAGCTGGCGGAAGAATACGCACTGAAGAACTAAATCACAAATCAAAACACCCCGGCATTCGCAACGAATGCCGGGGTGCTTTTCGTAGGTACACAGATCTGTGATTGGGATGTCATCCCGAGGGAGCGTAAGCGAGTCGAGGGATCTTGGCACTTATCAACTGCCACGCAGTCCCTTCGTGCGAAGATCCCTCCACGCGCTACGCTTGGTCGGGATAACACTGTCCTCCATTTTCAGTTTTTTCTCAGGACACCGCCCTTATTTCGCATTTTCCTGCGCTTTCAAAATCTTATCCGCCTGATCGTAATTGAAGACCTTGCGGATCACGTCCTTATAGTACCAGAACATGGTCTTGCCGTTGTCATCATACCGCCAGCCGTAGCTGTAGGGCATGGAGTAGCCGTAGAAGACGGTAATGCACTCTCCCTTGGGATGAATGGCGGTGAAGGTATTCTGTTCCTCTGTGGAGACTTTGGGTTTCAGATACACAAACCGTTCCAGGGGCAGAGCATCCAAAGCTTCCAGAGAGGTGACCTTGCTGTAGCTCAGGTTCAGATATTTCAGACCATCACAGCCCGCCAGGGCATCGATGTTTTCCAGCTTGTAGCAGTATGCCAGTTCCAGCCAGGTAAGCTTCTTGCAATTGTCAAAGCCCGTCAGTTCCTTGACGGCGCACTCCGAAGCAATAAGCACTTCCAACTCCGGCATGTAGGCGATGAAGCTCAGATCCGTCAGATATTCATTGTGACCGATGTCCATGTACTTCACATCTTCCAGATACTTCATAGGGCCGCAGGTGCTGTCGGTAACGTTGTAAACCGCCCGGATGGTATCATCATCGGTATAGGTGCTGTAGCGGTCACCCACGCCGAACTTCACCCGCCAGACCACCTTGGGCCCGCCCCGGAATTCCTCACGGAGATCGGAGAGCACTTCATAGTCCAGCCCGCAGTCATCCAGCACGAACCGCTTGCAGTGATCCATGATGGTCAGCGCTTCCCGCAGCTGGGTTAGGCCTTCGTCACTGATGGAATAGTTTTTGTAAATCACTTCTTCATCCGCGGTGGAAATGGTCTTGCCGAAGAGGGAGAAATTGTAGTGGAAGACGATGTTTGGCAGCGCAGTTTGCAGGGTATCCACCTGCTGGAAGGTCAGGCTGTCGCTGAGGGTCACATCCGTCAGATTGGTCAGCAGTCCCAGCTCCCGGCAGGCTTCCGAAATACCGGAACCATCCATGGCAGAAAGATCCAGCTGGGTGGTATCCACGGAGTAAGCCGTACCCAGCACATCTACGGTGTATTCCAGCGCAATATCCGGATAGGTCTCCCGCAGAGTAGTGACCTGCTCCGCTGTCAGGTCAATTCCCGGCAGAGAAACGCTGGTCACATTGGGAAAATATTGCAGGTTTTCCAGCAGCATCTCAAAGGCAAAGCTGTCGGGATCCAATGTCAGCGTCTCCAGGTCATAGGACACATCGTTTCCACCAAGATCGATGGTGAAATCCACATCCAGATCCGGATGCTTCCCAATGAAGTCCAGGATGGCATCATAACAGGTACTGCCGCTTAAGTCCACCCGCTTCAGATTGGGATAGTAGTCCAGGGTGTACAGCTCACCGGGCTGCATCACCACAGTCAATTCCTCCACATCCTCCCGTGGATCGGTAGAATCCACTTCCTGAACCACAGGGGCAGTGGGCAACACAATGGGTTCCAGCGTCGGCGTGGTGGTCTCCACCTCCGAACCGCAGCCGGTAAGGCACAGAACCGCCAGGATCCCGCAAAGGACACCGGCAGATTTTTTCAAAACAGGGATCATTCGGAAAACATCCTCCAAACAGTGCATAGTTAAGTTTACTATAGCATATTTCCCCTGTAAAAGCAAGAAAAACGGGCAGGCAAAAACAGGGACATCCGTCCCCGGATCAGGGGCGGATGTCCCTTTCCGGAGGAATAAATTCCAGCAGATCTTCAATTCTGCACTCCAAAACGGTACAGATTCTGGCCAGCACATCGATATCCAGCCGGGTAATGTCATTGTTACAGTAGTGGTTGATCTGTGTGCGCTGCATTTCCGCCCGATGGCTGAGTTTGTTCTTACTGATACCGGCCTTCCGGATCAGTTCATCCAGCTTGATGCGAATGGTCCCATATTCCTGCACAATGCCGCCTCCTGCGTCGAAAATTTTCGAAGAATTCCTGTTGACATTACCAGTCTATACAAGTTAGACTTAAAATGTAAGCTCTAAGAAATCTTGTCAGACTTCTTGCACATGTCGCAACAGGAGGAATCATGATGAAACAGAAAATTCCACATCCCACACTGAAAACCGTTGCCGAAAAACATCATATGTCCGAAGACCAGCTCAGGCAGGAGCTGGATGCTTTGATTGCGGATACCCTGTCAGAGATTTCCAGAACCGGAAATGTTCACGCCCGCGCCGCATGGCAGGACATCCCGAAAGAAGGCTCGGTCCCCACTGCCGATGAATTCATCCAATATCTTGCCCGGCAATTCAAAAATCATGGATCGTAAAAAGCAAGCTGCTCTCTCTTCCCGTCAACCGTGGCACTGTGAACTTCTCACGCCTAATTCCCAACTCCTAACT
Source organism: uncultured Oscillospiraceae bacterium (assembly GCA_964468195.1). Taxonomy (GTDB): domain Bacteria; phylum Bacillota; class Clostridia; order Oscillospirales; family Oscillospiraceae; genus Faecousia. The sequence goes on from CAYXUI010000059.1 coordinate 6,476, forward strand.
TTACCATTGTATTCCCCTGAAAAATCTGGTATACTGAAAAGAAAAAACGGAGGCTTTTTATGAAATCCATCCGGGAAATTTACAAAATTGGCAAAGGGCCCTCTTCCTCCCATACCATGGGCCCAGAGCGGGCCGCACGGCTGTTTCTGGCGCAGTACCCCGATGCCACTTCTTTCCAGGTCACTCTCTATGGTTCTCTAAGCAAAACCGGCATCGGCCACGGCACCGACCGGGTTTTGCTGGAAATTCTGGGTGCGGAACGTACCAAGATCACCTTCTCCGCCGAAAGCTGGGAGGGCATGCACCCCAACACCTTGGATCTTTCCGCCTTTGCCGGAGATATTGAGATCGGCCATCAGCGGGTGGAGTCCATCGGTGGCGGGGATATCCGCATTCCCGGGGAGAAACCCTCTGTCCACTCCGAGGAAGTGTACATCGAGCATTCCTTTGCGGAAATTGCAGATTTCTGCAAGTGGCGCTATATCAACACCCTCAGCGAATATGTGGAGCTGAACGAAGGGCCGGAGATCTGGGACTTCCTCATGGAGATCTGGCAGGCCATGAAAAACGCCATTGACGAAGGTCTTTCCAAGGAAGGGATTCTCCCCGGTGGTCTGAACGTCCAGCGGAAGGCCAAGTACCTCTACGAGAAGGATCCCAAGTCTCAGCAGCCCGCCCTGCAGGAGTTCCAGCAGATTGCCGCCTACGCCTATGCCGTGGCGGAGCAGAATGCAGACAACGGCACCGTGGTCACCGCCCCCACCTGTGGGGCCTGTGGCGTGGTTCCTGCCGTGCTGAAGTATGCCCAGGTCACCAAAGGTTTTACGGATGAGCAGATCCTCCGGGGTCTGGCAACCGCCGGTATCATCGGCAATCTGACCAAGACCAACGCCTCCATTTCCGGTGCGGAATGCGGCTGCCAGGCAGAGATCGGCACCGCCTGCTCCATGGCCGCCGCTGCTTTGGCAGAGCTTTACGGCCAGGATCTGGATCAGGTGGAATACGCCGCCGAAGTGGCCATGGAGCACCATCTGGGACTGACCTGCGACCCCATTTGCGGCCTGGTGCAGATCCCCTGCATCGAGCGCAATGCCGTGGCCGCCGTCCGGGCCATGAATGCCTGCAATTTGAGTTATTTCCTCACCGGCTCCCGAAACATCAGCTACGACATGGTCTGCCGGGCCATGAAGGAGACCGGCGTGAATCTGGATCACCGCTTCCGGGAAACCAGCGAAGGCGGTCTGGCAAGGATCTACAACCGAAAAGGTTCTAGATAAATCAAATTAGGGAAAGAGGAGATCTGTCATGGCAAATCAAACCCCATGGTTCTGCCCCGAGGATGGCACCCGCAACACCGGCAACTACTGTTCCCATTGCGGGCGTCAACGGCCCAAGTACCCTGCGTCGGCAAATCCGCCCCCCCGTTCCGGCCACAGTTTCCTGCGAACCGCACTGATTGTTTTTGTGGTTTTCCTCGCATCCTATGGCATCGGCCACTCTGTAGCCTCCCGTTCTTCTGACTCCCCCAAAGAAACCAGCACCCCCACTTCTGCCGCCACACCGGAAACCCGCGCTCCCGCCACAGAACCGGCCACAAAGCCGGTCACAAACTACGACACCATTTCTGTCACGAACTACAACTGGAGCTGGATCAATGCCACCATCCGGGACGGCTCTTCCACCCTGAGCATTTCCGCCGCGGGATTCACGCAAACGCTGCGCAATGTGAAGAGTTTCACGGTCTACATGGATGTGGAAATGAACGCCAATACCAGCTGCAAAGATTGGCAGGTGTGGATCCGGCGGAACGGCAGCTTTGAAAAAGCCGCCAAAATCTACCTGCCCAACGGCAATGGTGAAGTCACCCAAACTGTCACCTTCAGCTCCCCCGCCACCTTCGATGCCATTGCCATCACCCCCACGATTCCCGGCGGTTATTCCTGGAGCATGGCCCTGGGCTTCTCCGACTTCCGCTCCGCCTGATCCTTATAGTTTGCAAACACCCCCCGGCCAAGCCGGGGGGTGTTCCACATATATCGCAGTTTTCAGTTCTCTGTTCCATCCTCCACAAACAGGCCACGAACGCTTTTGTTCCGGCCAAGGAAAATAATCGCCACCAGCAAGGCCAGCATCAGGCCCATCAGCAGTGGCTGCGGTGCATATTGTTCTCCAATAACACCGCCGGCCACATTTCCCAAGGCGGAAAATCCCATGGCCAAAGCCTGGATCGCACAGATCACCTTGCCCCGAATGGCATCCGGTGCGACAATGATCACCGCTGACCGCTGCAACGTGTTAAACCTTGGCCTCAAGGAATACTGCCAGGAGAAGCAACCTGTGCAGAAAGGGAAACCATCCGTTCGGGAGAAGCTGAATGAATCTGCACCCAAAGTAACTTCGCCGAAAATTTCGGCGAAGTTGAAAGAAGCGGAGCGCTGACATGGCGAACCGGAAGCGGAATATTGAGGTGCGGTTTCGTGTGACGGAGCAAGAGCTGGACAGCATCCACGCAAAGATGGCACAGTACGGAACCCATAATCTGTCTGCCTATTTGCGAAAAATGGCAATCGATGGCTATGTGATCTGTCTGGAATTACCAGAGCTGAAAGAGATGGTTTCCCTGCTTCGCTATTCCAGCAACAATCTGAACCAGTTGACCCGGCGTGTCCACGAAACCCACCGCATTTACGATGCTGATTTGGAGGATATTCAGAAAAATCAGG
>CAYXUI010000060.1:0-9143 GCA_964468195.1 uncultured Oscillospiraceae bacterium
GTGTAACCGCAGGCAATATACACGCGGTCGGCACCGTTGAAGTCCGTCAGCATGAGCTGCATTTGAGTGATGATGCGTTGGATGTATTAAAAAGTGGGGTTTTCAACCACCGGCTGCTATCGGAGATGATTTGCCACAAGGATTTCCAGACCCTGATGCTGGATGCGGAGATCTATGTTGACCGAATTGCGGATATGCGGATTCACGATATGAACGCCGTGCTGGAAGCGGTGCGCCAAATGACCTTAGCCAAACGCAAAGGCGAGGAAGAAGATTTGTATTCCCGGACGCTGGCGCTTGCACAGGTGCAGGAGGAAGAATATTTTGCCCATGTGGTATCCAAGGACATGGCGGCAATCCTTCACGATATACGGGATACCCATAAAACCGATACCACCACCGCCGATGTTACTTCCACGGTAGCACAGGTGAAACAGCAACTGGAAGATGCCGTGAATTTCGAGGGCAGTGCAGAGGAAAAGAAAGTAAAATTGCTGCTTTCCACACTGGGCATTGACTACGACGCCATCTCGAAAGAGCAGTTCGTCAATCTAATCGAAGTGCTGAAACTGTCCAAGCACATGAATAGCTCCATCAGTCAAAGAGGAAAAGCATCCATGGCCCACGGCAAGGGCAAGCGGAAGAAACGATGAAATATCCACCCACAATACAAAACCGCTGCAATTCCTGTCCTGTTGGGATGAAAATTGCGGCGGTTTTCTTTTTGTTACCATATTGTCAGGCCCTATGAAAAAACATATCTGTTTGACACAGATTTTACAAAAGGCTGGTTTTTGACTTTACATCTCCTGTGTATACTGAAAGCGTGAACCAAAGGAATCACAAATTGAGCATACAAAGGAGTGTATGAAAACATGAAAAAGTTATTTGCAATTACTATGGCCGCTGTGCTGGCAGTCTCTTGCCTTGCCGGGTGTTCCAATGGCAATGGTGGTACGGTATCCACCGACGGTTCCACCTCCATGTCAAAAGTGATTGGTGCGCTGGGCGAAGCATACGAAAAAGAAACTGGTATCAAAGTGACCTACAATCCCACCGGTTCCGGCAGTGGCATTACGGCAGTGAAGGAAGGCCGCTGTGATATTGGCCTTTCCTCCCGGAGTCTGAAAGAGGAAGAAAAGGCCGAGGGGCTTACCGAAACGGTGCTGGCTTATGACGGCATTGCCATCATTGTACATCCCGATAATCCGGTTGCTGACCTGACCCTTTCCCAAATCGCAGACATCTACACCGGAAAGATCACCAACTGGAGCGAAGTGGGCGGCAATGACGGAGAAATCGTGCTGATTGGCCGGGAAGCCAATTCCGGCACCCGTGACGGATTTGAAACCATTACCGGCACGGCAGAAAACTGCCAATATCGTCAGGAACTCAGCGCCAACGGAGATGTGATCACCACCGTTGCCAATAATCCATGTGCCATCGGTTACGCCTCCCTTGCCACCATAAAAAACACAGTCAAAGCTCTTTCTGTGGATGGTGTTGCCCCTACCGAAGAAACCGTCAAAGATGGCAGTTATGCGGTGCAGCGTCCCTTCGTGCTGGTGAGAAAGGCAGATACCGCTCTTCCCAAAACAGCGCAGAAGTTCTTTGACTACATGATCTCCGGGAATGCCAACGAAATCATCTCTGCCGCAGGTGCAGTTCCGGCAAATTGAAACATGGGACAGCGGCGGGCTAACCGTCGCTGTTGCCATTTCGGGGTGATAACATGAAAAAGAACGATTATTTAGAAACTCTGATTCACGGAATATTTTTGATTTTAGGGCTTGTGACCGTTGGCTGCGTCCTGCTGATTACAGTTTATCTGATTCTCTCCGGCATCCCGGCAATTCGGGAGATCGGTCTAGCGAAATTCCTGTTCGGCAAAGAATGGGCATCCTCCGCTCTTGATGCAAAGTACGGTATCCTGCCGTTTTTGCTGACCAGTATTTATGGTACGGCAGGAGCGATCCTGATCGGCGTGCCCATCGGCTTTTTGGCATCGGTGTATCTGGCAAAGCTGGCGTCCAAACGGGTAAAAAGCACTCTGCAACACGCCGTCAGTCTGCTGGCCGGTATTCCTTCCGTGGTGTACGGTCTGGTGGGTATGATGGTGCTGGTGCCGGGCATCCGCAAGACCTTTCATCTGTCGGATGGCGCAAGCCTGCTTGCCGCCATTCTTGTGCTGGCAGTGATGATCCTGCCCTCCATTATCAAGGTGTCCGTCACGGCATTGGAAGCTGTACCCAGAGAATACGAGGATGCTTCCCTTGCGCTGGGGGCTACCCCCATTGAAACCTATTTTCGGGTGTCCGTCCCGGCGGCCAAAAGCGGAATTGCCACAGCGGTGGTACTGGGGGTGGGCAGAGCCATTGGGGAAGCCATGGCAGTGATGATGGTCTGCGGCAGCGCACCCAATATGCCGGATTCCCTGTTTCAAAGTGTCCATTTCCTGACCACCATCGTTGGCAGTGAAATGGCCTATTCCAGCGGTTTGCAGCGGCAGGCCCTGTTCTCCATTGCCTTGGTACTGTTCCTGTTTATTATGCTGATCAACGGGGTGCTGTCCTTCTTTTTGAAGGGACGAAAGGAGGGAGCATGATGTTACAGAAAAAACTGCCTGCAAGACGCAATGGATATGTGACCGTTATGAAAATTCTGATGGGCATATCGATCTTGGCGGTAACGGCATTGGTATTGTTTTTGGTGGGCTATGTGATGGCAAAGGGGCTTCCCCATATCACATGGACGTTTTTGACCACCGGGGTCAGCTATCTGGATGACCGAATCGGTATCCTCCCCAATATTTTGAACACAGTATATGTGATTGTTGCCACGTTGCTGATGGTGTTGCCCCTTGGGGTAGGTGCGGCCATTTATCTGAACGAATATGCCACAAACAAACGGCTGGTGGGTATCATCGAATATGCCGCCGAGGTGCTTTCCGGTATCCCGTCCATCATTTATGGCTTGGTGGGAATGTTGCTCTTTGCCAACCGTATGGGTTCCTGTCTGCTGGCCGGAAGTTTGACGCTGGTGATTATGAACCTGCCCAATATCATGCGCACCACACAGGAGAGCCTGAAAACCGTCCCTCAGTCCTATCGGGAAGGGGCGTTCGGTCTGGGCGCCGGAAAGTGGCGTGTCATCCACACGGTGGTGCTGCCCGGATGTGTGGACGGTGTGATTACCGGTTGCATTCTGTCCGTCGGACGAATCATGGGCGAAAGTGCGGCACTCCTGTTTACCGCCGGATTTGCCAACACCCTGAACGGCTTCTTCTCCGGCATGACAAGTGCCGGTTCTACCCTGGCAGTAGCCCTGTATTCCTACGCAAAAACAGAGGGCGAATTTGAAATTGCCTTTGCCATTGCCGCCATTTTGATGATACTGACTGTTGTTATCAATCTCTGCGCTTCCCAAGTGGGGAAATTCTTCAAAAGGAGGAACGAAGCATGAATATCTTAACCGCCAATGATCTGTGTCTGTGGTATGGCGATCATCAGGCGTTACACAATATCCACATGGAAATCCCGGAGAAAAGCATTACCGCTTTCATTGGCCCCTCCGGTTGCGGAAAATCCACATTCCTGAAAACCCTGAACCGGATGAACGATTTGGTTCCCGGCGTAAAAATCACGGGAGATGTTTGCTACCGGGGTGAAAATATCTATGCCCCCGGTGTCAATGTCAATGCCCTTCGGCGGCAGGTGGGCATGGTATTTCAGAAGCCCAATCCCTTCCCTATGAGTATTTATGACAACATTGCCTACGGCCCCCGCACCCATGGCATTACCGCAAAAGCCAAGCTGGATGAGATCGTAGAGCAGTCTCTGCGTTCTGCCAACCTTTGGGAGGAAACCAAAGACCGCCTGAAAAAGAGCGCACTGGGGATGTCCGGCGGTCAGCAGCAGCGGCTTTGCATTGCAAGAGCCCTGGCAGTGGAGCCGGAGGTTCTGCTGATGGACGAGCCTACCTCTGCCCTTGACCCAATTTCCACTTCCAAAATTGAGGAACTTGCGATAGAATTAAAGAAAACGTATACCATCGTCATCGTCACCCACAATATGCAGCAGGCTGTCCGCATTTCCGACCAAACCGCCTTCTTCCTGCTGGGGGAGCTGATCGAGTACGGCGATACGGAAACGCTTTTCTCTCAGCCAAGGGACAAGCGCACCGAGGATTACATTACAGGGAGGTTCGGATGATGAGAAGTCGGCTGGATGAGGGGCTGAAAACCCTGAACCATGAAATGATCGAAATGGGTGCTTTGTGCGAAGAAGTCATAGCCATGGCCACCGCCGCATTGACCAGCGGCGATACGGCTCTGGCCGCACAGGTCAGACCACGGGATAAGGAGATCGACCAGAAAGAACGGGATATTGAAAGCCTGTGCATGAAGCTTCTACTGCAACAGCAGCCGGTAGCCCGTGACCTGCGGAAGATTTCCGCCGCTCTGAAAATGATTACCGACATGGAGCGCATTGGCGATCAGGCAGAGGACATTGCGGAGATCATCACCTTCCTGCATGGCCGCACCTCGGAGCAGCATACCCACTTGAAGCAGATGGCAGAAGCTACCATCAAAATGGTCACAGACAGCGTGGATGCCTACGTGAAAAAGGATACTGCCCTTGCGCAATCGGTCATTGACTATGACGATGTGGTGGATGATGCTTTTTTGCAGGTCAAAGGACAGCTCATTTCCCTGATTGCCACTGACCCGAAGGACGGAGAATATGCCCTTGACCTGTTGATGATCGCAAAATACTTGGAGCGAATCGGCGACCATGCCACGAATCTGGCGGAATGGGTGATTTATGCCGTCACCGGGGTTCATAAGAGCGAGGAGGAAAATCATTGACCCCTGCCCTGCGGTATGCCATAGTTATGGGCTAAGACAGCTACCTTCGCCTCCACTTTACATCGATTTTACAAAACTCTGATAACAGATTTGACACAGAACGGATAAAATGGTTTTGTAAAACACAAAAAAATTGGAGGCAATCTATGGATATTTTTGATCTGTTAACAATGATAGGCGGTTTGTGCTTGTTCCTGTTCGGTATGAACATTATGGGACAGGCCTTGGAGCGCCGTGCCGGAAGTGGGCTGCGAACTCTTCTTGGCAAGCTCACGACCGGAAAAGTGGCAGGACTTTTGACAGGGCTTGGCGTGACTGCGGTGATCCAAAGTTCTTCGGCAACTACCGTTATGGTGGTTGGCTTCGTCAATTCCGGACTGATGACATTGCGTCAGGCAATCCATGTGGTTATGGGTGCCAATGTGGGAACCACCGTTACGGCGTGGATTTTGAGCCTCGCAGGGATCGACAGTGGCAACGTATTTGTACAGCTTTTAAAGCCCTCGTCCTTTGTTCCGATTCTTTCCCTGATCGGCATCGTATTCTATATGTTCTGTAAAGACGCCAAGAAAAAGGATACGGGCATGATCCTGCTGGGATTTGCGACATTGATGTTCGGAATGGAAACTATGTCGGATGCCGTTAAGGGACTGAGCGGTGTACCGGCGTTCCAATCTCTGTTCCTGCTGTTTACAAACCCGTTTATGGGTGTTCTGGCTGGTGCGGTACTCACGGCGATCATTCAGTCCAGCTCCGCTTCGGTGGGCATTCTGCAAGCGCTTGCGGCTACCGGACAGGTTTCCTATGGTGCAGCGATCCCGATTATCATGGGACAAAACATCGGCACCTGCATTACCGCTATCCTTTCCTCAGTGGGAACAAACAAAAACGCAAAGCGCACGGCGCTTGTGCATTTGTCCTTCAATGTTATCGGAACCGTTGTGTGGCTGACCGTATTCTGCCTTGTAAAGGCGTTTTTCGCGCCTGCGTTGCTGGGAGAATCCGCAACTCTTCTTGGCATTGCCCTGTCCCACACCGTGTTTAATGTGCTTTGCACATTGCTCATGCTGCCGATGACCGGGTTTCTTGAAAAGCTGGTATGTTGGCTCATTCCGGATAATGCAGAAATCGAAACAAAAACCGAGCTGGATGAACGGCTTCTTTCCACCCCGTCCATTGCCATGGAAAGATGTCATAGCATTGCCACCGATATGGCAAACGCTTCTGTCGGTGCCATGAAGCAGGCGCTTTCCCTCGTGGATGGATATTCCTCTGATACAGCCCAGGAAATCCGGGAAAAAGAAGCCCTTACCGATCACTATGAAGATATTCTGAGCACTTACCTTGTGCATCTAAGCGCCAGACAAATCAGCGAATCAGACAGCACAGAGGCTGCGGAACTTTTGAAAATCATCGGAGATTTTGAGCGTATCGCAGACCACAGTGTAAATCTTCTGGATTCTTTTGAAGAACTGAATGCCAAAGGGCGTTCCCTGACCAAAGAAGCCCGCCGGGAATATGCGGTATTGTCTGCTGCAATTATGGAAATTCTGGATTTGTCCCTTTCGGCTTTCCTTGGCAACGATATTGCAGTTGCCCAAAGCGTTGAGCCATTGGAGCAAGTCATTGACATTCTGAAAGAAAAAATGCGCACCTGCCACATCCTGCGTTTGCAAAGTGGAAAATGCTCTATCGATGTTGGATTTGTCTGGTCGGATATGCTTACCAATTTGGAGCGTGTTTCGGATCACTGTTCCAATATCGCAGGCTGCGTTATGGATATTGCAGGCCACAATATGAACATCCACGAATCCCTGCGGGCCATGCGGCTGGACAGTGAGGATTTCCGGGTGAGATTTGACGAATACAGAATGAAATATGCTTTGACAGGAGAAATCGAGCGTAAATAAAGCAAAAAGGAAGGAATGCCTATGATTTTTTGTGTGGAAGATGACCGTGCAATCCGGGATCTTATGATCTATGCGTTACATTCCGCTGGTCTGGAAGCCCGGGGGATGGATGGGGGTTCTGCCCTCTTTTCTGCGTTGCAGCAAGAAATGCCGGAACTGATCATGCTGGATATTATGCTGCCCGGCGAGGACGGTATCACACTCCTTAAAAAACTGCGTCAAAATCCTGCCACTTCGGATATCCCCGTGATTATGGCTACGGCAAAGGGTACAGAGTATGATAAAGTGCTGGGCCTCGATTTGGGGGCAGATGATTATCTGACGAAGCCCTTTGGCATGATGGAAATGGTTTCCCGTGTAAAAGCTGTACTTCGCAGGACGATTGCCAAAAATTCCGCTCAGGTTCTTCGCATGGGGAATCTGGAAATGAACCGAAGCAATCACATCGTCACGGTATCTGGGAAACGGTTGGAGCTTACCTTGAAGGAATACGAAATGCTTCGTCTGTTTCTGGAAAACCCCGGCAGGGTTTATACCCGTGACCAAATTTTCAGCATCGTATGGAGTGCAGACTGCATTGTGGAAAGTCGGACGGTAGATGTCCACATCGGAACCCTTCGGTCAAAACTTGGCGAATGCGGATCGTATATTGAAACAGTGCGGGGCGTGGGTTACCGCATGGAGGTGCGGTTATGACAAAACGGATTTTTTACAACATTCTGATTGTAGCGATTTGCGTATTTTTGGCTTCTGTGCTGTTGTTTATGACAGTTCTCTACGACTACTTTTCCTCTGTTCAGCAGGGACAAATGCGGGCGCAGTTGGATTTCGCATCTCAGGGTGTTTTACATGAGGGAATCGATTATTTTGACGGACTGGACGAACAGAAGTACCGGATCACATGGATTGGGACAGATGGCAGTGTGCTTTATGACAGTGCCTCCGAAGTTGGAATGATGGAAAACCATTTTCAGCGGGAAGAAGTAAAGAAAGCCTTGGCAGAGGGGTACGGGGACAGCTCCCGCTATTCATCCACGCTGACGGAGCGGTATCTTTATAGTGCAAAACGTCTGACGGATGGAACGGTACTGCGAATTTCAGTGACGCAAAATTCCCTGCTGGTATTGACACTGGGGATGCTCCAGCCGATTTGCATACTGTTTGCGATTGCGCTTGCTTTGTCTGTTGCTTTGGCTTCCCGCCTGTCGAAAAAAATTGTAAAGCCACTGAATGACATGAACTTGGAGGAACCTCTGAGCAACAGGGAATACGAGGAACTGAGTCCTCTGCTTCGCCGGATCGATATGCAACAGCGTCAGATACGCAATCAAAAGAATCAACTGAAGCAGAAGCAAAATGAATTTGAGACGCTGACGACGGGCATGACAGAAGGTCTGGTCCTGCTGGATAGCAAAGGGTTCATCGTAAGTATCAATCCTGCGGCGGCAACTCTGCTGCAAACGGATATTACGGCAGTCGGTGAAAATATTATGTCGGTAAATCCTGCACCGGAATTGTCTGCCCTTCTGGACAAGGCGGGAAGCGGTCACTATGCCGAAAAAAACATGGTACTCAACGGCGATACCTACCAATTCCGTGCCAATCCGGTAACCGACGGGGATGAAATCCCCGGTGTTGTTTTGCTGATGCTCAACATCACAGAAAACGAAAAAGCCGAACAAATGCGGCGGGAATTTACCGCCAATGTGTCTCACGAACTGAAAACACCACTGCAAACGATTTCCGGATATGCGGAGCTACTTGCAAATGGTATTGTAAAGCCAGAGGATGTTCCCCGCTTTTCCAGCCAGATATATGCCGAATCCCAGCGCATGGTACAGTTGGTCGAAGATATTATCAAACTTTCCCATTTGGATGAGGGCAGAGACGATTTGCAGTGGGAAACTACCGATCTCTATGCCATCGCCAATACTGTCATGGAATCCCTTGCACCGGAAGCTGAAAAGGGTGCAGTCAAAATGGAACTGCACGGGGAACACGCTGTATTCAGCGGGATACCGCAGCTTTTGGAAAGCATTGTCTATAACCTCTGCGATAACGCCATCAAGTATAACCAAGCAGGCGGAACGGTCTGCGTAGTGGTAAAAAATGAGGGAAACAGTGTTCTGCTTTCCGTTGCTGACACAGGTATCGGGATTCCGCAGGCAGATAAAGACCGTATTTTTGAACGCTTCTACCGGGTGGATAAGAGCCACTCCAAAGCCATCGGTGGCACGGGATTGGGGCTTTCCATTGTAAAGCACGCCTGCGCCTATCTGGGGGCAAGCGTTGAATTGCAAAGTGAAGTCGGTAAGGGAACTACTATCTGCGTACATTTTTCAAAGAAAGAAGATTGAGCCTTATGT
>CAYXUI010000061.1:0-8770 GCA_964468195.1 uncultured Oscillospiraceae bacterium
ATTTGAGATGCCGGTATTAGGCAGGAAACCAAAGGGGAGCGTTGCACATCACAACAATTCACTTTGCCGAAAAACTTGTTGTATAGCTCCCTTGATTTCCCTTGAATTTTCCCTTATCAGCGTCCACGGAGCAGATAAAATGCTATAACATAGGATGGCACGATATAATCTGCTCTATTCAATAAACTATTGCAAAATCAGGGCTTTTCAAAATCGAAATGGTAAGGTATAATAAGCTGTAACAAGGGGTGAAAACCCCGTTTGCGAATTGAAGTTTAACATAGAAAGCTATTAGAGAACTAATATCAAGGGTTATTGAACAAGGCGTTGATTCCGTGAATCATCCAGGCGTATGTTCTCCCGTGTGTCAGCCAATTCATAATCTAAAAGATTAAAGTAGGGCGCATTTTTCCCTGGCTAATTTGCACCGTTAACCATAAATGCACCCCCTATGCGGTAAAGGGGGTGCAGTAAAATATCGCTACAGTGGGGTTTTGGCAAATTGCATCCAAATTTTACTGATTTGCCAAGAAAGAACTATTATTAGGATACAAAAGTATCTTGATGATAGTTCTTTTTTGCGTTATAGGCGCCATTTTTGCCCTATATTTCCCCTCTATACGACTAAAACACCGTCTGCCAGGTTGAGTAACCCGGTAGACGGCGTTTTTTTATTTTGTTATGCTGGGATACCCTTTTTGCTATCGTGGCATTTGTGGGTTATCGTGGCATTACCCGCAGGCAGTTTGCCAGGACGGGAGGGCTCGATTTGGATGAGAAAATGTGATATAATGGAAAAAACAGGAGCTTTGGGAAGAACCACTCCGGTTACTTCCCGGATGCTCCGGAGAATTTACCGCTTGAACCGGTACAACCGTAGAAAGGAAACAAAACGATGGCACATTATGTTATGGCGGACATCCATGGCGAGGGAGAGCGCTTTCATGGGATGTTGAAGAAAATTGACTTTTCCGATGCAGATAACCTGTACATTCTGGGGGATGTGGTGGATCGTGGCCCGGACGGGATCGCATTGATACAGGAGATCATGGCGATGCCCAATGTGACCATGCTGCTGGGAAACCACGAATATATGATGCTCCAATATTTTAGCCCGGATGCCACGGAAGCAGACTACCGCCGCTGGAATAAAAATGGCAATGGGCCTACGCTGGCTGTGTTTCAGAAATGCAGTCCCGACCGGCAGGAGGAGATCCTGAATTTTCTCAGAGCCAGACCATCCCATTTGCAACTGGATGTCAATGGGAAAGGGTTCTACCTGATCCATGGCTTCCCGGCCGGGGATGTCGAGGATGAGGTCTGGAACCGGCCCACACTGCAAACGCCGAACCCTGTTGCCGATTGTCAGCTGATTATCGGCCATACCCCGGTACTGGAATTGATCCAGCTGGAAAATAAGCAGGAAGCCTATACACAGGAGCTGGAACGCAGGGGCGAACATCTGAAGATCCTTCATACTCCGGGATTTATTGACATCGACTGCTGCTGTGGCTATGATATGCCGGGGAAAGCCCTGGCCTGTATGCGGCTGGAAGATATGGCGGAATTTTATCAGTGCTGAATGGGTCTGCGCCCGGGGGCTCAACAGGAAAGGACCATGGATTTTAAATTGAAATCTGAGATAAATGTGCTATAATCATCTTATTCCTATTCGGGAATGACAGTGGAAACCAATAATTGCGTGGATGTAAACCCAATTTGGTTTACATCCGGCGGCGGACATGATAACTTAGAGGTACAAAATGGATCTGGCCGAAAGACTGACTTTACTGAGAAAAGAAAATGGGCTCTCCCAACTGGAACTTGCGGAAAAGCTGGGAGTTACCCGGCAGGCAGTTTCTCGCTGGGAAACAGGTGCATCCGTCCCCTCGGTGGAAAACCTGATTGCGTTGCGGAAACTGTACAATGTGTCGCTGGCATATTTGATCGGGGATGAGGAGGAGACCAAGCCGGATGAAAACATGTCCCGGCAAGAAGTCCGGCAGAACAAGGGACGCCCGTTTACAAAAAAGAAAGCCATCCTTCTGGCTGGATGCATTGTGCTGGTACTAGCCATTGCAATCGCAATTTTTGCCCTGGGAAGAAAACCGGGCAATGTGGCGCACACCAGCGAGATGCCGACGGATATCTTTAGCTTTGAAGAAATGGAGACGATGGAGACGTTTGTGCTGAAGTCCCTGATGGAGGATTAAAGTGGTCTTGAAAAGGACATTGTGTTGGATCGCATTGCTGGCAATCCTTTTCTGTGGTACCTGCGAAATGCCGGTATCGGCGGAAGAGAGGGAGCGTAGTTTGGAGACTTACCAGACAACAAGAAGTTTTGGTGCGAGTATCCCTGGAAAGTCCATGAAGAAAGGAAATCCTTCGTTTTCTCTGGCAGCAGGTGAGGAAGTTTTGATTAGAGTGGTGTATACGCCCAAATCCGCCAAAGTGGACTTTGGAATTGTCTCCGCAGATGGTGTGTTTTACTATGTAAGAGCGAAGAGCAAAATCGACGAGCAAACCATAATCGTGGAGACGGAAGGTGAGTATACTTTGGCTGTCCGAAATCATTCCGAAGGCATGATCAGTATCTCGGGATTTGTCAGTTAGGAAACTGGAAAAAAGTGAAACAATGCCGAAATGCCTGCCTGTCAAGTTGCGGGCAAACGACCATGAAGGAGGTCCCTTATGAAGAAACACATCTTGGTGCAATGCCTGGTATTGGTGGTTGCGCTGCTGCTTTCCGCCTGCGCCGGTACATCGACGGAACCAACGACGGCACCGACAGAAGCGCAGGAAGACTCTGGGCAGATGCTGACAATGTCTGTGGAAAAAGATCTGGATAATGCGCAGTCGTTTTCTGCGGAGGAACTGGGCGGAAACTTCAACAGGGGACTTCTGTATCGCCGGGTGAAGAATGTTACCATCGGGATCGATGGGGAAGCGGTTCCCTTGGAGACGGCCCTTGCCCAGGGGAAAATCACAGAGGAAGCACTGTGGTACTATGTCCAGCAGGATGCCAGGAACGGATTCTGCCAGGAAACCTGGGAGTCCCGGTTGGGCCTGTCCTGGGCCACCTTCGATTATGGCGATTACACGGTGGTGATGGCAAAGGATGTCTATGAAACACCGGATGGCCAGCAGCATCTGATCAGCGCCATGAAGGTGCATGGTCCGCAAAATGGGTTGTACACAGAACCGATTTACGGCGGTTATTACGATGAAGAGACCTATCAGCGCATTGACCGGGAAGACTGGGGCTTAACACTGGAAATCCTGGCGCTCACCCCGGAGGGTGCAACAGTCCGGGCAACCCAATCCGGCGGGCAACAGATCGGTACGCTGCAGGTCAGCTGGATCAATGTCTACAGCGATGCAAACGATGCGGTGTCTGCCACTGGAGAAAATGGCTTTGCGCCGATCCCTCTGGAAATGAATGGCGTAACGGAGTTTACCGTCCAGTGGTCGGACAGTCTCAGCGCCGGACAATACCGGCTGGCCTTTGAAGTAACAGACGTCTATGCCCCGGAAGATGTGCATCCCCTTATGCGAAATTATTACGATCTCCAGATGTATGAAGTAGAAAGCAGCCTTTCCTGACCGGAAAACCTGGATCCGTAACGAAACAGCCCTGGAATCCATGATTCCAGGGCTGTTTCGTTTTTGGGAAAACCGGTTATCAGTATTACAGTTCGCAATTGCCCACGGTTCTGGGGAAGGGGATGGCATCCCGGATATTGCCCACGCCGGTGAGGTACATGACCATCCGCTCGAAGCCCAGGCCGAAGCCTGCATGGCGGGTGGAGCCGTACTTGCGCAGATCCAGATAGAAGCCGTAATCCTCGGCCTTCATGCCCAGCTCTTCGATGCGGGACTTCAGCAGCTCGTAGTTGTCCTCACGCTGGCTGCCGCCGGTGATCTCGCCAATGCCGGGAACCAGACAGTCTACAGCCGCCACGGTCTTGCCATCGGGGTTCAGCTTCATGTAGAAGGCCTTGATCTCCTTGGGGTAGTCGGTGACGAAGACGGGCTTCTTGAAAACCACTTCCGTCAGGTACCGCTCGTGCTCGGTCTGCAGGTCGCTGCCCCAGGAAACGGGGTACTCGAACTGGTCATTGTGCTGTTCCAGCAGAGCCACGGCATCGGTGTAGGTAATGCGGCCAAACTCGTTGTTCACCACGTTGTTCAGGCGATCCAGAAGACCCTTGTCCAGGAACTGGTTGAAGAAAGCCATTTCCTCGGGAGCATGCTCCATGACATAGGTGATGATATACTTGATCATATCCTCTTCCACCCGGAGCAGATCGTCCAGATCGGCGAAGGCCATTTCCGGCTCGATCATCCAGAACTCAGCGGCGTGGCGGGTGGTGTTGGAGTTCTCGGCGCGGAAGGTGGGGCCGAAGGTGTAGATGTTCCGGAAGGCCATGGCGTAGGTCTCGCCGTTGAGCTGGCCGGAAACCGTCAGATTGGTGGGCTTGCCGAAGAAGTCCTGAGAGAAATCCACCTGGCCGTCTTCGGTCATGGGGATGTTCTTTAAGTCCATGGTGGTGACCTGGAACATTTCGCCGGCACCTTCGCAGTCAGAGCCGGTGATCAGGGGGGTGTGGACATAGACAAAGTCCCGCTCCTGGAAGAACTGGTGGATGGCCATGGCCGCCAGAGAGCGGACACGGAACACAGCCTGGAAGGTATTGGCCCGGGGACGCAGATGGGGAATGGAGCGCAGGAACTCCATGGAGTGCTTCTTGGGCTGCAGGGGATAGTCGCCGGAGGAGGCGCCCTCCACGGTGACGGTCTTGGCCTGAATTTCAAAGGGCTGCTTGGCACCGGGGGTCATCACCAGAGTGCCCTTGACGATCAGGGCAGCGCCCACGTTGATCTTGGAAATTTCCTGGAAATTTTCCAGGGTGTCATTATAAACCACCTGAACGGGGGTGAAATAAGTACCATCGTTCAGAACGATAAAGCCAAACTGCTTGGAGGGGCGCTTGTTGCGCACCCAACCGCCGATTTCCACTTCCCGGTCGGCGTAGGCCTGTGTGTTCTTGAACAGTTCACGAACAGTAATCAGTTCCATGGGTGAAATCCTCTTTTCTTGCATAAATCTGCTAACAGTATACGCCAATTTGGGAGATTTTACAAGAGGAAATTGGCTTTTTTGTGAAAAATATTCAAATTAAGAAAAATTTAATATTCATATGCAAAAGCATGTGGTACAATATAGTATATCTTTAGATTCAGATAGTATATCTTTAGATTCAGAAGGAGTAAATCCATGGGTGTACAATCCGGCAAGTTCCTTGCCAAGCCCGGAAAAAAGCAAGTCAGTCCCTATGCCCTGGCGGCGCTTTCTTTTTTTGCGGTGGAGGGATTTGCCTTTTTCTTTTTGTCGTTAAAATCTCCCTTTGCTCCTGCCCAACTTTGGCCCCTGGCCTTCGGTGCACTGTGGGCGGTGATTTTGACCGGAGCAATGGCATTGCTTCCGGGGAGAGTCCGGAAAATCGCCTTCGGGGTGATATATTTTGGTGCTGTGGTCTATGCCGGATTCCAGACGGGGTATTATATCCTCTTCTCCCAGATGATGTGGCTGTCAGACTTCCGCTATGCCAGCGAGGGAGCGGACTATGCTGACGTTTTGCTGACCTATCCCTTGGGCTGGTGGCTGGGACTGCTGGGGCTGATTGCACTGGGGATCGCCATCCTGCGTTGCACACCCAAATGGGAAAACCGGTGGAAGGGGAGAATAGTGGCACTGGTGCTGGTGATGGGCGCAGCATTCTGGGCCTGGAAGCTGCCGGAGCGGGTGTTTGCGCAGGATGCGGACATCCGGTATGCCGGGTCGGATTACGGCCGCTCCCAGTCTGCGGAGGCGGCTTACGAGAACATGTTCAACGCCCATCGGCTGTATCAGGTCTGCGGACTGTATCAGACTTTTGTTAAGGATGTGGCGGAAAATGTGCTCTACCCCCTGACGCCGGCCTACGCCAAAACCCAGGAAGCGGAGCGGCAGGAGATCGATGCCTGGTTTTCCGAGAAAGGGCAGTCCGGAAGCAATGCTATGACCGGCCTGCTTCAGGGGAAAAATGTGGTTTTGGTGCTGATGGAGTCCATGGACGACTGGATGATGGGGGAGTACACTCCAACTCTGGAAAAACTCATGGAAGAAAGCATCCGCTTCACCAACTTCTACACCCCGGGATACGGGGGCATCCGGACATTCAATACGGAATTCTGTATCAATACCGGCTCCTTCCTGTCCAGTGCCGGAGGTTATGCCTTTGACTATGTGACCAATACCTACAACCAGTCTCTGGCAAGCTGCCTGACAAGGGCAGGGTATTCTGCCAAGACTTTCCACTACAATGACCCCACTTTTTACAGCCGGGGTGAATTCTCTCCTGCCATGGGGTATGAGGAATATGTCTGCTATACCGATTATCTTGGGGATGTGGACGAAAAGACGAAGAAGAATCTATTGTACGATGACTGCCTGCTGTTTGACAATGAAGCCCTGAATGCTCTGTTTTTCCGGGAAGGGCAGCCGAATCTGAACTTTATCATCACCAGAAGTGCCCATTTGAGCTATAAATACAACGAGGTGCTGAGTTATTGGGGGTTAAAGCAATATCCGGAGTTCAAGGGCCTGACCGGAAATGAGGAAACCGACTGCGCTTATCTGAAAGCCAAACTGGTGGACGATCTTTTTGCCCGGCTGCTGGAAGCGCTGGAAGAAAAGGGGCAGCTGGAAAACACCGTCATCATTGGCGTGACGGATCACTATACCTATGGCTACAAGGATACCCAGTCCCTTCTGGAACTGTCCGGCGTCACGGAAGAGCTGCTGCTGGAGAAAACCCCCTGTTTTATCTGGAGTGCCGATCTGGAACCCATGAAAGTGGACAAAGTGCTGAACACCTCGGACTTTTTGCCCACGGTGCTGAATCTGCTGGGGGTGCAGCGGGAATACAGCTATATTGGCAGCGATGCTTTTGAAGATAGCTATGACGGCTTCGTGCCCTTCGCCAATGGCAGCTGGATCTGGGGGGATACGGCCTATGATGCCAAGGAAAAGCGTTATTTTTCTATCAGTGGCAACCAAAAAACGCTGACGGCGGAGACGCAAAAAGAATTGGCTGACCGGGTCCAGAACTTTATCCGGATCAATAACCGCATTTTGGAGACGGATTATTACCAATGATGGGGTGCTGTAGCCTCATCCGTCACGGCTTACGCCGTGCCACCTTCCCCAAAGGGGAAGGCTTTGTGGCCGCAGAGCATGGAAAGTGACCCGCCACAGAATACAAAAACCCCACGGTATCACGTTTGATACCGTGGGTTTTCTGCAATTATTTCATGGAAGCAACGCTCTTGCGGACCAGAGCACGGTGGAGTCTGGCTTCCGCCAGCGCCAGGTCAGTCTTGGAGGCATCGGCATCGTGGAGGACTTTGTCTGCCCGCTCGTAGGAGCGCAGGGCACGTTCCACATCGATATCCTCTGCCCACTCAAAGGTGGTGGGCACCAGAGTAACTTCCCCATGGGCAACGCTGAGCATACCGCCGATACAGGCGGCAGTGCGGCGCTTGCCGCCGGATTCCACTACGGCACGACCCATGCCCAAAGGGGCAACGTAATCCATATGCCGGGCCAGAATGCCTACATCACCCAAACTGGTGCGGACGAAGAGTTTCTCGGCCTCGCCGTCATAGATCAGACCGTCCGGGGTGACGATCTTCAGCTTGAAGGAACTCATGCGGTCTCACCGCCCCGGTACTTGGCTACCACCTCGTCGATGGAGCCGGCGAACAGGAAGTAGGACTCGGGGATGTCATCATGCTTGCCTTCGATGATCTCCTTGAAGGAACGGATGGTCTCTTTCAGGGGGACATACTTGCCCTTGTAGCCGGTGAACTGCTCCGCCACGGAGAAGGGCTGGCTCAGGAAACGCTGAACCTTACGGGCCCGGTTAACGGTGAGCTTGTCTTCTTCGCTGAGTTCGTCCATACCCATGATGGCGATGATATCCTGCAACTCTTTGTAGCGCTGCAAAATACCCTGAACGGCACGGGCGGTCTCATAATGCTCAGCACCCACGATCTCCGGGGACAGGATCCGGGAAGTGGAGTCCAGAGGATCCACTGCGGGATAAATACCCAGAGAAGCAATGCCACGGTCCAGAACGGTGGTGGCGTCCAGGTGGGCGAAGGTAGTAGCGGGAGCGGGGTCCGTCAGGTCGTCCGCAGGGACGTAAACTGCCTGAACGGAGGTGATGGAGCCGTTCTTGGTGGAGGTGATACGCTCCTGCAGAGCGCCCATTTCCGTTGCCAGAGTGGGCTGGTAACCAACGGCAGAGGGCATACGGCCCAGCAGTGCAGAAACCTCAGAACCGGCCTGGGTGAAACGGAAGATGTTGTCAATGAACAGCAGCACGTCCTGATGCTTCACATCCCGGAAGTATTCTGCCATGGTCAGGCCGGACAGGCCGACACGCATACGGGCTCCTGGGGGTTCGTTCATCTGACCGAAGACCATGGCGGTCTTGTTGATAACGCCACTTTCGGTCATTTCGTTGTACAGGTCGTTACCCTCACGGGTACGCTCGCCAACGCCGGTGAAGACGGAATAGCCGTTGTGGGCGGTGGCAATGTTGTAGATCAACTCCTGAATCAGAACGGTCTTGCCGACACCGGCACCGCCGAACAGACCGATCTTACCACCCTTGGCATAGGGGCAGATCAGGTCGATGACCTTGATGCCGGTTTCCAGAAT
>CAYXUI010000062.1:0-8700 GCA_964468195.1 uncultured Oscillospiraceae bacterium
CTGATGGAGACCATCAAGTCCTGCGACATCTTCAAGAACCACGTCCTGTACTCCGACTCTTACCTGGATCTGTAATCCGGAACGAGCGTACAGTGTAAAACCCAATAGAAAGCCCGGGAGGATCTTCCTCCCGGGCTTTTGCTGTACAATTTTGGAGACGGATGCGGGAAAGCAGGATCCTCTGCTTCCAGGGTACGTAGTGGGACGTGCGGATATCGCGGATGAAGAGGTTACCCAAAAGGATCGTGGTTACCCCTTTACATAGAAGTTGATATAGGCACTGCCTGGCATAAATTCCTTATGTGGAGTAAAAAAGACTGCGTTTACGCAGGGCTCGATGCTTTTTGCAGGGTATCATCCGAAGCTGGCGCACCCAAAACACAAATACCAATAGCTGCCAAATGGAAACAAATGGATAAGATATTGCCCGAGATCACCCCTATTTAGTGAAATTGTCCATAAAATGTTTGTATTTCTGATACAATTATGATACCACACCCTCCTCCAAATTTCAAATTTGTTATTTCCGTTTCCGCCCTTTCCCGGGAACTTTTTGGGATTGCAAATAAGCGCTGAATTCGGTATAATAAAATCATCTTTTTATGCCCAAGTGAGGTATCCTATGAATTTAGCCCGCAATGTTTGGGAAAAACACAAAAAACAGATTTGTTTTGCCATGGCTGCCACCTTCTTCTGGGGGCTGCTGACCCATGCCTATTGCTTTTTTAACGGGAATTTTTCCCATGATTCCCTGAATGAGCTCCATGCTGCAATTTTTGGCAACAATTTGCGGCTTGTTTCCGGACGATATCTGGTGCCGCTGTACCGGGATCTGCTGCGGGGGGATGTGACGTTGCCCTGGCTGATTGGGGTGTTGTCCCTGTTTTGGATCGGTCTGGCAGTATTTCTGGTGACCCGGATTTTCCGGATGGAAAATAAAAAGCTGATTTTCCTGACTGCCGGGATCTTTACCGTAAATATCACCGTTTCCGCCACGGCGGCTACTTACATCCACGATCTGGACTGCTTTATGTTTTCCCTGCTGTGCTCCGTGACGGCGGTGTGGCTGTGGCAGGAATGGAAATGGGGCTGGCTCCCCGGAGCGGTGATGGTGACCGTATCCCTGGCCATGTATCAGAGCTTCCTGTTTGCCGGCGTGGTGCTGGTGATAATGCGCTGCATCCTCTGGCTGCTGGATGGGGAAGCGTTTCAAGCCGTATTTTTCCGGGGGTTGAAAGCCATCGGTATGATCCTGCTGGGGGGCATTGCCTACTGGATCGGGTTGAAGGTGGCATCTGCCCTTTCCGGCATTGCCCTTTCTTCCGGGGACTACAATTCTCTGGATCTGATGCAGGGAATCACGTCCCAGACCATTCTGCCCCTGATCGGTCAGGCTTACCGGGACTGCTTCTCCCGGATCTGGAATGCCTACAATGCCTACCCGGCCATTCTGGTGAAGGCCATGACGGCGGTGCTGGTTTTGGTCATCCTGATGGCGCTGGTGCTGGGGCTGAAAAAACTGGGATGGAAGGAAAGCATTCTCCTGATCGCATTGGCTGCCCTGCTGCCCCTGGGGGCCAACATGATCTATGTGCTTACCGTAGGTGGCAGTCACGATCTGATGGTCTACGCCATCTGGCTATTCTGGCTGCTGGCGCTGCTGCTGTCGGACTGGATGTGCCGCAACGGCAGGCACCGTGCCTTCCGCTGGCAGAAGTGGCTGGCCATGGCCATGGTAGCTGGGCTGCTGTATGGCAATGTCCAGTTTGCCAACGGCATGTATCTGAAAAAGGATCTGGAGCAGAATGCCTATCTGTCCCTGATGACCCGGGTGGCGGACCGGATGGAGCAGTGCGAGGGCTATGCGCCCGGAGAGACCCCGGTGGTGTTTGTCGGGGTGCTGGAGCTGAACAATTCCGTCATGCCCGGGTTCAAGGACTACTGGAATGTCACCGGCATGACCTCTCCGGATGTCATCGGTTCCCCGGAAAAGAGCCGGTTCCAGGCCTATTTTGACTACATCCTGAATACGCCCCTGTTGCTGGCAGATGACTACCAATGGTTCACTATACAGCGCAGTGACGCCACTGCGGACATGCCCGCATTCCCTGCCGCCGGCAGTGTTGCCATGCAGGATGGCAACCTGGTTGTCAAACTGAACAGTTCCGTAGAGTAACGTACCCCCCTGACTTCCGGATGGAAGTCAGGGGGGCTGTTTTTGGCAAGGGGGATTGTAATTTGGGGGATGGTGTGGTACGATAATAATGCCAAACAAAAACAAATATTTTAATGAATAATTGCGCCAGGGGGATACTATACCCTTTTTCAGTCAACCCGCTGCATTTGATAAAAATGCAAATTCCACGGGTTGATTTGGTGCAATATCCTATCAATTTGTTTTTGTTTGGCGACAATGGGAGTTTGCGCTTTTTGGTGCGCTAACTCCGGTTGGCGCACTTTTTTATTTTTACGGAAAGAAGGATGGAGAATGAAAAAGAGAATCTCCCTTGTGCTGGCGGTTGTTATATGTCTGGTACTGTGTGCGTGTGGGCGGAGTGATACCTGCAGCTGCGACTGCCCCCAGTGTGCGCAGTGTGAAAGAAAAACACATTCTCACGAAACAGTGAATGCAATCATGGACTCTTCTGAAACAACAGTGGAACAGGATAATAATGGAAACAAAATTGTTTTCCCTGAACCGGTGCTTATGGTAGAGGATAATAAAGTCCGTATTGAATTGGTCAGCTTTATCCAAGAGGAATCTCCGTGGAAGGATATCGGAAAATATGTTGCATTGAAATTCACAAATTATGCTGATTATGAAGTCGGTGTTTGGTTGGAAAATCTTGCGGTAAACAATGAGTCTGCTGATGCTTCTTACCGTGGAGGAGAAAAGCCTAATATACTTCCGGGCGAAACAACAACATACTTCATCGAAATCCGTGATGCATTTAACAATGCACTGGATTCTCTGGACCAGTTATACACACTGAAAGGACGTTTCAAAGTATTGAAACGCACCGGTACGAATTCCTACGCAAACGCATACGAGATTCCGTTTTCTATCCCCAATGCCCTAGAGGAAGAAAGTGATAGTAGCGCTTCTGATTTCGAAACTGCCAGCATCTACTATGGTAAGTGGCAGGCTACAGATGTGAAGATTGCGGGCGAAAACACTTCCGAGGTGTTTACTGAGGAATTTCTGAAGGGGATTCTTGATGTGCTTGACGATACCTATTTCGTCTTCGCTGAGTCTGGAGAGTGTTGTTACTATTCTGGGAACGGCGTTACCGTAGGTAAGTGGACAGCAACTCCGGCTGGTGTAACAGCCGGAACCAATGTGTTCGTTGCGGAAGGTAATCAGCTGGTTTGGGAAAGTGACGGGTTCCTTACATACTGGGAGAAAGTGTCTGATAGCCAGGAATTTCCGGGAGAATAGACAATATGTAATGCAGCGGAATACTCGTATGCGGGCTATTAAGAAGTGGTCGCCCAAAAGCGGCAGGCAAGGCTCTGGTGGGGCCTTGCATTTAGTCCTTCGGGTCGCTTCTTAGATATAGCAAAAGGAAGCAGCGTAAGCTGCTTCCTTTTGCTATATCCGAGTGGCGAGACTCGAACTCGCGGCATCCTGGTCCCAAACCAGGCGCCCTACCAGCTGGGCCACACCCGGATAGATCTTGAATGCCTATTATACACGACTTAGCCGGAAAATGCAACCAGAAAGTTTTGCCCATTTTTTCCTAAAACTGGAGCTTAAGGCAGAATTAAGGAAATCTTAAACCTGCGCCTATTGACGATACTGTATGACCGTGCTATACTAACTGTACTAGCACGGCTAGTACAGTTAAGGAGGGATAGCGTGGTACACCTGGATTACCGGGATACCCGTCCGATTTATATTCAGATCCAGGACAGCTTCCGGGAGCAGATCGCCACCGGCGTCATGCTTCCTGGGGAGAAGCTCCCAAGCATCCGGGAACTGGCAGGATCCCTTGCCATCAATCCCAACACCATCCAGCGGGCCTACCACCTGTTGGAACTGGATGGCTGGATCGCCACGGTGCCGGGGAAGGGCTGCTTCGTCAGCCGCAACGGCAAGGCACTTAGGCAGGAGATCGAACGATGGTATGCCACATTTGATGAAGCTGCGGCCAACCTGTTGGCCCTGGGCATGTCCCTGGAGCAGCTGAAAACCCATTTGGATGAAGCACCGACCCATTTTCCGCCGCTGCTTCTGAATCAAGAGGGAGGAGAGACAGAATGATTCGACTGCAAAATGTAACCAAAACCTTCGGCTCGTTCAAAGCTCTGGATGAACTGAGCCTGACCATTCCGAAAGGTGCGGTGTATGGTCTGGTGGGCCCCAACGGTGCGGGCAAATCCACCACCATCCGTCACCTTACCGGCGTTTACCGGCCGGACAGCGGTGCCATTACCATCGGCGGCCAGCCGGTGTATGAAAACACCGCCGTGAAGCAGACCATCGGCTATATCCCCGATGAGATTTTCTACTTCCCCTCCGCTAACCTGGAGGAAATGCACCGGTTTTATAAGGGCCTGTATCCCAAGTTTGACGATACCCTCTTTGAGCGGCTGAAGGAAGTCTTCCAGCTGCCGGAGAACACCCCCCTGCGGCGGTACTCCAAGGGTATGCAGAAGCAGGCGGCCTTCCAGCTGTCCATTTCCACCCGGCCGGAGGTGCTGATCCTCGATGAGCCTGTGGACGGACTGGATCCCGTCATGCGCCGTCAGGTCATGAGCCTGATTTTGTCCGACGTTGCCGACCGGGAGACCACGGTGCTGATCTCCTCCCACAACCTCCGGGAGCTGGAAGATGTCTGCGACCATGTGGGCATCATGGATCACGGTAAGATGCTCTTAGAAAAGAGCCTTGCGGACATGCAGGGCAATACCCACAAACTTCAGATCGTCGGGCAGATCCCGGCGGGGCTGGATGTGCTCCACGAGACCACTTCCGGCCGGTTGAATACCCTCATCGTCCGGGGCTCCCTCCGGGATATCCGGGCCAAGGCCGCTGCGGCGGAACCGGCTTACTTTGACGTTTTGCCCCTGTCTCTGGAAGAGATCTTCATCTATGAATTGGGAGGTGTGAATTATGCAGTCAAAGACATCCTGCTTTAATAAAACCATCTACAAGAAGAACCTGACCCGGTTCGCCCCGGTCTGGGTGGTGTATACCCTGTGCCTGATTCTGGGTACGCTGCTGCTGTACAACAACGGTGGCATCCACAAGGCCTTCCACTTCCCACGGCACTTTATGGAAAATCTTCCCCAGGTGCTGGCACTGGTGCAATTGTGCTACGCCCTGCTGGTGGCCCAGCTTCTGTTTGGTGACCTGTATAACGCCCGGATGAGCAATATGCTCCACGCCTTCCCCATCACCCGGGAAAGCTGGTTTGTTACCAATATGGTCACGGGCTTAACGGTTTCCGTCATTCCTACCGCCATTATGGCACTGGTTGCGGCACCTCTGCTGGCAAGCGGTATGTTTGAAAATGCCATTATGCTGGCTTTCTGGGAATTTTTGCTGTGCAATCTGGATTTTATCTGCTTCTTCGGCATTGCTACCTTTGCCACCATGGTCACCGCCAACCGGTTTACCACCATTGCGGCCTACAGCCTGCTAAATTCCGGGGCGATGATCGCCTACTGGCTGGTGAATACGGTTTACACCCCCATGCTGGACGGCGTGGTGACCCCCAGCACCTTGGCGGAGAATCTGACGCCCCTGAACCATATGATGGCCAGCCACTTTGATTATGGCAACGAATGGGCCTACGACCTCCAGCAGAAGTACGGGGCAAACTGGATGGACATCCGGTTGCCCTATACCCTGAAAGATACCTGGAGTGCCCTGTGGATTCTGGCGGGCGTTGGCATCGTCTTCGCTCTGGTGGCACTGCTGCTGTACCGGAAGCGGGATCTGGAGTGCGCCGGAGATGCGGTGGCTTTCCTCCAGCTGGTGCCGGTGTTTGAGGTGCTCTGCGCTATCTTCGTTGCTACCGCCAGCCAGTACCTGCTGACCCAGTATTTGAGCATCACCGACCAGAACTGGCCCATCCTCATCATCGGTCTGGTGGTGGGCTGGTTCATCGCCAAGATGCTGGTGGAGCGGACGACCCACGTCTTCCAGCTGAAGAACTTCCGGGGGCTTGCCCTGCTGGCGGCAGCCTTCGGCCTGACGCTGCTGCTGACGGCTGTGGATGTGCTGGGCATCGAAACTTACATCCCCGCCGCATCCAAAGTCCAGTCCGTAACGTTGTATTGTCAGGGCATATCCACCACCGAGTTCACCAAACCTCAGGACATCGAGAAGATGCTGGCCATCCACGCCGATGGCATCGAAAATCACGCCGAACAGTATGGTACCTATGTTCAGGGCTATGACGGCTCCTGGGTGATGCTCTATGGGGACAAGTCTCTCTACGATACCGAAGATCCCAACCTGCCCCGGACTTACGCCCAGCACGTCAGACTGAGCTACACCCTGCAAAACGGCAAGATGGTTAACCGGTACTATGACATCTGGACAGAGGGAAAGGCCGGCAGTATCCTCAGGGACTACGAGAATGACTGGGCCTACATAAACGATGCTACTTTCACCATCAATGATGTGAAATACGATCGGCTGGAGTGGATCCTGGATCACTTTAGCTATATTGAAAGTCAGTATAGCTACGATACCTACCGCTCTGACCGGGATCGCCCCGAAGAATTGAAGGACAAGGCCAACGCCGAAGCCTTTGTGGAAGCTGTGAAGCTGGATGCCAAGGAAGGCCACATGGCTCAGAATTACGCATACCACACCGGTTACTTCTACCGGGAGAACGAGGGTTACAGCAGCGGCTATCAGGTGACCAATTCCTTCTTCATCGAACTGAACGGAAGCGATGGCCGTGACGGCACCAGTTGGTACATCGACGTCTACCCCGACTCCGCCCACGCCATCCAGTGGCTGAAAGACAACGACCTGCTGGGCGACTGGACGATCTACCATACCCCTGTTCCTCTGAATTATTAAAAAGAAGCCGGAGTTCACGAAAGTGGACTCCGGCGCTTTTCGTAGGGCGCATGGCTGCCCCGCCGACCCGCTTCTGGTTTTAACGCGGTTGGTTAAAAATGGAAGTAGATACGCCTGGTACCATCTAACCAGCCGTTTGCGCATTTCTGCTCGAGCGGCGGGGTCATGACCCCGCCCTACGAAAGATGTGCGTCATTGGTGGGCTCAGAATGCCTAAAAATGGACGGAAAATGGAGGAAAGGGGAGGGGTTCCGGGGTGCAAAATCCTGTTTTTTTCTTTTTGGCGGATTTCGGATATTCCGCATATCGGGAAGGGAGAATTTTCGGCTCTTACACGTTTACTTCAAAAAATTTTTGAATTTTGATTACCATATTCTGGAAATGGAGTGGTAGAGTTATGAGAGTTTTGCCACAACATGTTGTGGTTGCAGAAAAATTAGCCAAAAATCCCCCCTGGGGGGATGGAAAAACTGGCCCAAAAGTGGTGATTTCACCGATTGACAATCGGTCCATGAATTAGTACAATATTATCGATACACTATGGATAACATAGGGTACGTACAGGTTTTTTCAAGAATCAAATGATTAGGAGGAAATCACTTTGAAGGATTGGGCATTCACTACAACCGTCGAGGAGATGGAAGCAGCCACCAATTCTCTGCTGGAAAATGCACAGAAGGTCGGCGCTGACACCTGGCAGCAGCGTGTTAAGAACCAGACTCCTCACTGCGGATTCGGCGAAGCAGGCACCTGCTGCCGTATCTGCTCCATGGGCCCCTGCCGTATTACCAAGAAGGCTCCCCGCGGTATCTGCGGCTGTGACGTTCACGGTATCGTCGCCCGTAACTACCTGATCTTCACCGCCGGCGGTGCTGCAACGCACTCCGACCATGGCCGTGAGATCATGCACACCCTGCACGAAACCAAGGAAGGCGGCAACTATCAGATCAAGGATCCCGAAAAGCTGATCCGCATCGCTCACGAGTGGGGCGTTGAGACGGAAGGCAAGGATATTTACGATCTGGCTCACGAAATGGCTGAGATCGGCCTGCTGGAGTACGGCAAGCCCTTCGGCACTCAGCGTTTCCTGAAGCGTGCTCCCCAGCACACCCAGGAACTGTGGGCAAAGGCTGACATCGAGCCCCGCGCCATCGACCGTGAAGTTTCTACCGCTATGCACATGACCCATATGGGTTGCTCCTCTCTGGCTGAGGCTCTGATCCGTCAGTCCCTCCGGGCCGGCCTGTCCGACGGCTGGGGCGGCTCCATGATGGGCACCGAGTTCTCCGACGTTATGTTCGGCACTCCCCGCCCCATCGACACCGAGGCTAACATCGGCGTTATGGAGAAGGATAACGTCAACATCGTCGTCCACGGTCACGATCCCTCCCTGTCCGAGATGGTCGTCCACTTTGCCAACGATCCCGAGATGATCGCCTACGCAAAGAGCATGGGTGCCAAGGGCATCACCGTTTCCGGTGTCTGCTGCACCTCTAACGAAGTCACCATGCGTCACGGCATCCCCATGGCCGGTAACTTCCTGAGCCAGGAGAACGTGGTTCTCACCGGCGCCTGCGAAGCCATCGTCGTGGATGTGCAGTGCATCTTCCCCGCACTGGGCCCCCTGTCCAAGTGCTTCCATACCAAGTTCATCACCA
>CAYXUI010000063.1:0-8476 GCA_964468195.1 uncultured Oscillospiraceae bacterium
ACAATCAGTTCAGCGCCAAGCTCAACTACTATGAAGTCCACTACGGCTCCACCCATGTTATGGGCACCACCGGCGGTAACACCGATGACCTGATTGAGTCTCTGCAGCTCAGCGCTGCCGGTAAGCTGAACCCTGCCGTCATGGTTACTCACATTGGCGGCCTGGACTGCGCCGCAGAGGTGACGCTGAATCAGCCCAAGTTGCCCGGTGGCAAGAAGCTGATCTACACCCACATTGAAATGCCTCTGACTGCTATCGAGGATTTCCGGGAGAAGGCTAAGGAAGACCCTAGATTTGAAGGCCTTGCCGAGATCTGCGAAGCAAACCACAACCTGTGGTGCCCGGAAGCTGAGGAATATCTGCTGAAGAACTGGTAATTTTCGCAACAAGGAAACGCCTATTTTGGAGGAATGAGTAATGAGTGTAGCGATCACAATCAACAATGCGGTAAAACGGTACGGCAACGTAACCGTCATACCGGATTTGTCCCTGCATATTCAGGAAGGGGAACTGTTCACCCTTCTTGGCCCTTCCGGTTGCGGAAAAACCACATTGCTTCGGATGATTGCAGGATTTAACAGCATTGAAGGTGGCACCTTCCGTTTTAATGACAAAGTCATCAATAACATGGACCCCGGCAAGCGGGATATCGGCATGGTTTTCCAGAACTACGCCATCTTTCCCAATATGTCTGTGCGCAAAAATGTAGAATTCGGTCTTAAGTACAAAAATTTGACCAAGGCCCAGGCTCACGAGGAAGCCGACAAGTTTATGAAGCTGGTCCATGTGGACGAATATGCAGACCGGATGCCCGACCGGCTGTCCGGCGGCCAGCAGCAGCGTGTGGCACTGGCAAGAGCCTTGGTAATCAAGCCCGATGTTCTGTTGATGGACGAGCCCCTCAGTAATCTGGATGCCAAGCTTCGTGTGGAAATGCGCACGGTCATCAAGGAGATCCAACGTCAGGTCGGTATCACCACCGTATATGTGACCCACGATCAGGAGGAGGCCATGGCCATCTCCGACCGCATCGCCGTTATGAAAGATGGCGTCATCCATCATTGCAGCGAGCCGAAGAATATTTACCAGCGGCCCGCAGATCTGTTTGTTGCCACCTTTATCGGTAAATCCAATCTGCTAAAGGCTTCCCTCCGGGTAAGCGACGGCAAAACATTTCTGAGCCTCCCTAATGGCTATGAAGAAGAGATCACTTCTCTTCGCCCAGAAGAATGCCGTAACCGGGAAGTGACCCTTTCCGTACGACCGGAAGAGATGATCGTCCTCCCGGAAAACGATGCCTCCAGAGGCATGAAAGCCACCATCAATGACAGTGTATTCCTGGGTTCCAACACTCACTATTTTGTCACATTGGAGACCGGCGAGCGGGCAGAAATTATTCAGGAATCCGAAATTGATTCCATCATTCCTCCCGGAACCAACGTCCGCCTGACTTTGAAAGTGAAGAAAGTCAATCTCTTTGACCCGGAAACCACGGAGAGCTTGATGAAGGGAGTCAAGAACAGTACCGACCCCGTAGCACAGTCCGAAATTCGGGGGTGAGCGGCATGACTTTGCAGAAAAAGCGCATTGACTTTTGGACTATTACTGCTTGGATATTGCTCGCAATCTTCCTGCTCTTCCTGGTCTATCCCATGGGAAAGTTGTTGCTGGAAGCGGTTTACACCGATGGGCACTTCACACTGGATGCCTTTGCCAAATTCTTCAGCAAACCGAATTACTATAACACCATCGGCAACAGTACAAAAATCGCCGTCTGTGTCATGGTATGCAGCCTGCTGCTGGGCATCCCTTTTGCATACTTTTACACCTTCTACCAGTTGAAAGGCCGCAAACTACTCTTTATCCTGTGCCTGCTGTGTACCATGTCTGCCCCCTTCATCGGAGCTTACGCATGGATTCTGCTCATGGGCAACTCCGGTCTGATTACCCAGATGCTGAAAAGTATCGGTATCAAGGGCCTTACCATCTATGGCTTTGGCGGTATCGTATTTGTGCAGACCCTGAAGCTGTTCCCGCTGGTGGTCATCTATATGAACGGCGCCTTCCGGGATATTGACAACTCTCTGCTGGAAGCCGCCGAGAGTATGGGCTGCAAGGGCATGGAACGGTTTAAGCGGGTGCTGATGGCACTGACGATGCCTACGATTCTGGCAGCAGCCCTGCTGGTGTTCATGCGTTCCTTTGCCGACTTTGGCACACCAGTGCTGATCGGCCGTGGCTACAGCACCTTCCCTGTTCTGATTTATAACTCCTACCTAGGCGAAAACGGAACGGATTACCACTTTGCAGCTGCCGTCAGCGTGATTGCCGTTCTGGTTACCGCAGTGATCTTCCTGCTCCAGCGTTTTGCTTCCAACCGTTTCAAGTTTACCATCAGCGCGCTGCATCCTATTGCACCAAAAGAATGCAAAGGCATTTCCGGTGTTCTGATGCACATTTACTGCTACGTTCTGGTAGGAATCGCACTGCTGCCACAGATCTACATCGTAAATATGTCCTTCCGCAACTATCGCAATGCAGTGCTCCAGCCCGGCTACTCTCTGGTCAACTATCAGAAGGCACTGGAGAAAATGTTGACCCGTTCTATTGGAAATACCATGATCGTCAGCATTGCGGCTCTGACTCTGATCCTAGTCATTGCGGTGCTGATCGCCTATCTGGTAGTCCGCCGTAGTAGCGTGCTGACCAATGCCATCGATACCATTTCCATGATGCCCTACATCATGCCCGGTTCTGTGGTGGGTATCGCACTGGTGGTAGCCTTCTCCCGGAAACCTTTGATCCTTACCGGCGGCCTGACTATTATGATTATTGCCCTGGCTATCCGGCGAATGCCCTTCACCAGCCGCAGTGCCACAGCTGCCATGATGAAGATTCCCATCTCCATCGAGGAAGCAGCATTGAGTCTAGGCGCCTCCAATTTGGAAGCTTTCGGAAAAATTACGGTACCCATGATGAGCAGCGGCATCATCTCCGGTGCGGTCTTGAGTTTTGTTTCCATCATCACAGAAATGTCCTCTGGCGTGATTTTGTATAATAACAATACGATCACCTTGACCATCGGTACCTATTCCTGTATCAGCAGTGGTGTATATGGCGTAGCTGCTGTATTTGCCACCGTGACCATGTTGGTCACCGTTATTTGTCTGGCTTTGTACCTGAAGTTTACGAAGCTTGAAGATGTCCGTATGTAAATTCCATTTACATAAAAATTACAACTGAAAGGAAGCACAAAAAATGAAAAAGATTCTCTCCATGATTCTGGCCCTGGTTATGGTATTCGGACTGATTGCCTGCGGTACCACTTCGGAAACCCCCGCCACTACCCAAGCTCCCGCACAGGAAGCCCCCGCCGCAGAAGAGATCGGAAGCGACCGCCCTTACTATGTCCGTGACGCTTCTGAAGTGACCGGTACCATCACCGTTTACACCACCATCGGCGAGACCGAGCAGGATGCACTGAAGTCCCTGTGGACCAAGTACTATCCCGACTGTAAGATTGAGATCCAGTCCGACTCCGTTGGCACCCTGGCTACCCGCATCAGAAGTGACGAGTCCTGTGATGCTGACGTGGTTATCGGCGGTATGTTCGCTGCTGACGGCGAAACCTATCACGACATTCTCCAGCCCTACACCGCAGCTTGCAACGAAGAGCAGCTGTACACTGACCCCGCTGGCTACTACACCTTCTACGATGTGCAGCTGATGTGTCTGGTGGTCAACCCCGATCTGAGAGACGAGCTGGGTATCGAGATCAATGGTTATGAAGATCTGCTGCAACCCGAACTCAGCGGCAAGATCATTCTGGCTGCTCCCGACGCTGCTTCCTCCGGCTGGCGTCAGCTCCAGACCATCCTGGCCACTATGGGTGACGAGTTTGATGACGATAAGGGCTGGTCCTACATCGAGCAGCTGCTGCCCAACTGCTACAGCACCACTTCCTCCAAGGACGTTTACAATCTGGTCATCAATGGCGAGTATGTTGTGGGCCTGTCCTATGAGTCCGGCGTCATTGCGCAGATCAAGGATGGCGCTCCCGTTGAGTGCATCTACATGGAAGAGGGTAACACCGCCATGGCTGGTGGTGCCGCCATCACCAAGAACGCTCCCAACCTGTCTGCTGCTCAGGCTATGATGGATCTGCTGAGCTCCTCTGAGTTCCAGTCCGCCCGTGCTACTATTGCCTCTGGTCGTGGCTCCAACGGCAACTGTGATTTGGGTGAACTGCCTGCTGAAAATTCCATGAAGATGGTCGCTCTGGACTTCGATTACCTGACCTCTAATAAGGAAGCCATCATCAACAAGTGGAATGATCTGGTCGCTTCCATCGGCTAACGGATCATTATTTGTGAACTATTTCTGATAGCGCAACAAGGAGGGCCATCGGCATCGTCGATGGCCTTCTACATCATTCCGGATCCCCAATAGTATAAAACAGCACCACATCCAGCCCTCATAAAGGCATTGGATGTGGTGCTGCTTTTTATCATAGTTTGGCTGCAAACTGTCGTAAAAGTGTCGTAAAATCCCAGGGTAAAAACCTGAAAAGCACTGATATATCAACGATTTTCGGGCGAAGTTAGTACCATGCCATGGCAAAGGAACAGTATTTTTATCATCGTTTTCTCTCCATAACGTGCTGTGTTTTCCTTAAAATTCCCCGCGCTTTTTCTCCGGGGACCAAACTGTCAGGGACAGGATGGTGGGCAAGGTCAAAATCAGGGGGTAGGCATAGCGGAATTCGGCAAACACCGGGGTTCCCAGCCAGAGCCCTGCGATGAGCACCAGAATGGGTATGGTCAGCAAAAATTCCTGCCGCTTTTTCAGAACATTGGTCACGCAACAGGCTACCAGCGCCCAGACATACAGACCAATGCTGGTCAGGCACTGCAAAATTTCCGGCTTTTCCCAGTACCGGAAGGCGGCGTTATAAACCCGGGCCAACAGGTTATCCCCAGAAGACTGGACGATGCCAAACTCATTTTCCCCCATTTGCAGGGTGTAAGTCCAGTATTTGTAGCCGCCGTTCCAGTAGCCCTTGGTCTGTTCCACCCAGGCTTGCCAGTAGTCGGTGGGATACTGGGCGCCGATGCGGAAGTACAGGCGGACATAATCCCAGAGATGTTCCGTCAGATAGTCTACCTGATCGTGGCGGAAGGTGTAGAATTTTACCGGATCCACGATTTGGGGATCATAAAGTTCTGCTGTCCGGTCGGTATAGAAGATCTCGTTCAGCATGGCCATATCTTCTTCGGCGAGGGGGCGCGCATTATGGAGCACCCGGGCGATCTGCTGCATGGGAATGCCGAAGGCTTCCACAAGATCCGTGCCCCCCACATTCAGAAGGGACAACAGGGGATTCAGCATCAGCCAGGTCACCACCAGTACTGCCAGCAGCAGGAGCACCAGCTTTTTTTGATGCTTCCGCAGCAGCAGGGCAAGCAGAAGGAACATCACCAGAAAGGCATACCAGCCGTTGGTCCGCAGCAGGCTGAAGCCAAATGCGCCGATGACCAGCACGGCAAGATCCTTTTTCCTGCTGCCCATGTCTTTCAGCAGCCGGTACAGCGCCGTTACCAGCAGCAGGGCGGAACCGGCAAAGGGAATGTCCTTCCACAGGGTCACGCTGTAGACAATGTTGTAAGGCATCAGGGCGTAGAGAACGTATACGACGGCCAGAGCCCACTTTGGCAGGCCGATGCGGTACAGAGTTTCCAGCGCATAGCCGAAACAGGCGGCGATGAACAGGATCTGCGCACTATGGAACAGGGAGATGGCGGCGTTGATGTCTCCAAAGAGCCACAGCCCCAGCTTCACAAAGGCTTCCGTTACCAGGGTGTGCCAGAAGGGCATCACGTTGTTATAGCTTTCCTGCCCCAGCGCCTGGGCGATGGTGGTGAAGGAATCTGTGGTCAGCACGCCGGGATACAGCACAAAAAACAAATAACCAAGATCAATGGCAGCTACGGAGAGGAATACCCCCCAGAAAACCCGTTTGGGGTGATTCCGCATCCCGGCGTCCGGCGCCAGTGGCAGGCGGCGCAGCATCCACAGCAAAATGTGGTAACCCACCACCCAACCTCCCAGCAGGGTGCAGGCAAGGTCAAAGCAGTTTTGCAGCACAGTCAGGGGGGAGAACAGGGGATAATTGGCCAGCGCCACGGCGCCGGAGAACAGGGCGGCAAAGATGGCCAGGGTCACATTCTGTTTTCGGATCAACGTCTCGGAATGGAAGGCGTTATCACAAAGACACAGCGATCCCGCTATACCGCAAAGCAGATAGACGCTGTAACAGGTATCGGTGCCCGAAAGCGGCGAAAGCACCGTCAGCCAGCTGTATACCAGAAGACCCTGGATCCCCAGAGCCGGTTTGGAAAAGAAAAAAGATTTTTGCATGAAGTCACATCCTGTTATGTTTGGTAGCGGGATTGGGGAATTTGAATTACAAATGTGGATCAAGCGTTGAAATGTTTTTGAATCTCATAAAGTTTCAACTCTGCTTGTCATCCTGAGCGAGTGATAGCGAGTCGAAGGATCTTGGCACTTACCCACTGCATTAGAGATGGTGCGTGCGTAGATCCCTCCACGCGGCTTCGCCTTGGTCGGGATGACAGTTTTTTTGGGGGCTATTCAACTTTCTTGATTTGCACTGTCCACTATTAACTATTCATTATAATCTGCCCGTGCCCTTCCGTCAACCCCGCTCGCCGGTGCGGATGGCCTGGCGGTATTCCAGGGGAGATACCCCCTGCATCCGGCGGAAGACCTGGGAAAAATAGCTCAGGGAGGAAAACCCCAGCATCTGGGAGATCTGGGACAGGGAAAGATCCGTCTCCGCCAGCAGGTATTTGCTTTCCTCCAGCCGCCGGGAGAGCATGTACTGAATGGGGGAGACGCCATATTCCCGCTTGAAGGTGTGGGACAGGTAATATTTGTTCATGTGGGCTTGCTGGGCCAGCTGATCCAGGCACAGGGATTCTTTGAAATGCTGGTCGATATACCGCCGGACAGCGGCACACTGATGATTGGCGGACACGGCCTGCGCAGGATCCGGAATGGAAAGGGCCGTGCTGCGCATCAGGCGGATCACCAGAATTTCCATAAAGGCCTGACAGATATCTTCATATCCCGGCTGTTTTTGTTCCATCTCCCGGAGAATGTTTCGCAGGGAAGAGGAGATCTCCACGCTGCCGTAGTGATCGAGAATACAGAACCGCCCCCCGGTATCGTTGTCTACCGCCAGCTCAATGCCGCCGATGCCCAGAACGATGTATTCCAGCGGTTGGGCGTTGAGACTGACCTCTGTATGGGTCACATTGGGATTGATGATGACCAGATTGTTGGTATTCACGGGGTAGAGGGTATCCTCAATGAGAAACTGCCCCCGGCCGCCGACAATGTAGAAAAGCTCCACATGGTTGTGGGTATGGGGCACGGAGTGCCAGTCCCCCTCGTACTTGGAGCTGGACACGCTGAGCAATTGGGCACTGCCCCGGACGGTATGGAGCTGGGGCGGCGTCAGGGCATAATGGTCGCGGCTCATGAGACAGCCCTCCTTTTTAGTAATATTGACATTATATGGCAGAATCTTGCGTTTATCAAGGCAGAAAAGGGATTTTTTCTCAGGGAAAACGGGGTTGGATTTGGAAGGAACTTCCAATATGCAGCGATTTTCACAAAAAATCAGCGAGAGCTTTAACAGAATTGACAAAAATATTGGGATGACAAGAAATATAAAAAACTGCGCAAGAAAAGCCTTGAGAATGAGCAAATATTTTGTATACTTAGGATGTGTGGAAAAATCTTTCCACAAAACAAAATTTTATGGAGGAAATGATAATGAAGAAGATCATTGCTCTGCTGCTGACTCTGGCAATGGCTCTGTCTCTGGTGGCCTGCGGTGGCAACACTGCCAAGGAAACCGAGGCTGCCGCTCCTGCCGAGACTGCCGCTGCTGAAACTGTTACCATCAAGGTCGCTGCCATCGAGACTGCTTACGGCTCCGAAGTTTGGGAGCAGGTTTGCGCTGCTTTCACCGAGACCACCGGCATCAACGTGGAACTGACCACTGACAAGAACCTGGAGGACGTTATCTCCGGTCCTATGCAGAATGGTGAGTACCCCGACGTTGTCCACCTGGCTACCGGCCGTCCCGCCGGTCTGACCGAGCAGATCATCAAGGCCAACGGCCTGCATGAGCTGACCAACGTCCTGTCCATGACCGTTCCCGGCGAGACCGCTGTTGTCTCCGAGAAGATCTCCGGTGGCTTCACCGAGACCTCTCTGACCAACCCCTACGGCGACGGCAAGACCTATCTGGCTCCCATGTTCTACTCTCCCTGCGGCCTGTTCTACAACGCCAAGCTGTTCGAGGCCAAGGGCTGGACCGTTCCCACCACCTGGGACGAGATGTGGGAACTGGGCGACAAGGCTGCTGAAGAGGGCATCTCCCTGT
>CAYXUI010000064.1:0-8445 GCA_964468195.1 uncultured Oscillospiraceae bacterium
GCCGAATCTTTTCTAAGGAGCAAAGAAAATGGCATCCATCAATGAAATTCTGGCTCAGGAACTGGGTCAAAAACAGGAATATATCGACAACGTCATCGCCCTGATGGACGAAGGTAACACCATCCCCTTCATCGCCCGGTACCGCAAGGAAATGCACGGGGCTATGGACGACACCACCCTGCGGAATCTGGAGACCAGACTTACCTACCTGCGAAACCTCCAGCAGCGCCGGGAGGAAGTGAAAAAATCCATCGAAAATCAGGGCAAGCTGACGGAAGAACTCTCCGCCGCCATTGACGCCGCCGCAACCATGACGGAAGTGGAAGACCTCTACCGTCCCTATAAGCAGAAGCGCCGCACCCGTGGTTCCATGGCCCGGGAAAAGAGGCTGGAACCTCTGGCGCAGGCCATTTTCGCCCAGGATGGTTCCGATCCTGCCGTTCTGGCCCAAAGCTATCTGGATCCCGAAAAAGGCGTAAATACCATTGAAGAAGCCCTTCAGGGTGCCAGCGACATCATCGCCGAAGACCTGTCTGACGATGCAGATATCCGGAAGAATCTCCGGAATCTGGTTTTGCGCAAGGGCAGCTTCGTCTGCAAGGCTGCGGAAGATGCAGAAGAAGACGGCGTTTATAAGCTATACTACGACTTTGACCAGCCCATTTCCCGGCTGATGGATCACCAGATTCTGGCCATGAACCGGGGCGAAAAGGAAGGCATTCTGAGACCCAATGTGGCACTTATGGGCAATGAAGGTTCCGCCCTGGTCTGCCGGGCGGCATTGAAGCCCACCATGCAGGTCTCTGCCTTTGTCCGCTCCGCTGCGGAAGATGCCTATGAGCGGCTGATCTTCCCCTCCATCCAGCGGGAAGTCCGCAGCGAACTGTCTGACAAGGCCTATGCCGGTGCCATCCACAATTTCGCTCTGAATTTAAAGCCTCTGCTGATGCAACCTCCCGTGAAGGGCTTCGTCACCATGGGTCTGGATCCCGGATACCGCAACGGCTGCAAAGTCGCCGTGGTGGATGCCACCGGTAAGGTGCTGGATACCGCCGTGGTCTACCCCACGTTCAATGAACGAAAGAAGCAGGAGGCCATTGCCACCCTCTCCACCCTGATGCGCCGCCATCATGTCAAACATCTGGCCATCGGCAACGGCACCGCCTCCCGGGAGACGGAAGCTATGGCGGTGGAGCTGCTGCGTTCCTTCCCGGATGCCAGCTATATGATCGTCAACGAAGCCGGTGCTTCCGTATATTCCGCCTCTCCCCTGGCCGCTGAGGAATTTCCGGAGTATGATGTCAATCTCCGCTCCGCCGTTTCCATTGCCCGGCGGCTTCAGGATCCTCTGGCAGAGCTGGTGAAGATCGATCCCAAAGCCATCGGCGTGGGTCAGTACCAGCACGACTGCCCCCAGAAGGAGCTGGACAGCGCATTGGGTGCCGTGGTGGAAGACTGCGTCAACGCCGTGGGCGTGGATGCCAACACCGCTTCCAGCAGTCTGCTACAGCAGGTCTCCGGCCTGACTGCCACTACCTCCAAAAATATCGTCGCCTACCGGGAAGAGAACGGCCCCTTCACCTCCCGTTCTCAGCTGAAAAAGGTTCCCAAGCTGGGACCCAAAGCATTCCAGCAGTGCGCCGGCTTCCTGCGAATCCCGGAAAGTAAGGAACTGCTGGACAATACCGGTGTCCATCCGGAATCCTACGCCGCCGCCAAGGCATTGCTGAAACTGCTGGGCTGTGAGAAAAACCTTTCCGATATCACCGCCAAGCTGGAAGTCTACGGCCTGAAAAAAGCTGCAGAGGAATGCGGCGTTGGGGAACCTACCCTGCTGGATATCGCCAAAGAACTGAGCAAGCCCGGCCGGGATCCCCGTGACGAACTGCCCAAGCCCATTCTCCGGAAAGACGTGCTGGACATGAAGGATCTGGTTCCCGGCATGGAACTGACCGGAACCGTCCGTAACGTCATTGACTTTGGCGTATTTGTGGATATCGGTGTCCATCAGGATGGTCTGGTGCACATTTCCGAAGTCTGCAACAAGCGTCTGCGCCATCCCAGCGAAATGGTGAAGGTGGGCGATGTGGTAAAGGTCGTCGTCCTCAGTGTGGACGAAAAGCGCAAGCGCATCAGCCTGAGTATGAAGCAGGTCAAAACCAAGTAAATCTCCATCCGCAACAGGGATACTGTCATTTGCAGTATCCCTGTATTCGTTTGCATACGCGCCGAAAATGTTGCGATTTTGTAACGTTTTCCCCTGTGCTTGACTTTAAGAGCCACATATTGTATAATTGCTGAAGATTCTCTCGAAACGGAGCATTTTTTATGAAGAAATTAACACACTTTCTGGTACCGCTGCTGCTGTTCGCCCTGATCGTGGTGAGCGTTGGCTGGTATCTGTTCAGCTATGACCGGGAGTTTACGCGGGATACCCTGCTGTCTCAGGCCCGGTTCCAGAATCAGCACGGTAATTCCCGGCTGTCTTCCCTGTTCTATAACGCTGCCTACAGTTTCTCCGGCCATGATGAAAACGTGGCCATCGAGCTGGCAAACCAGTATAAAAAGGTCGGCAATTATACCAAGGCTGAACTGACCCTGACCACAGCCATCAAAGACAGCCCCACGGTGGAGTTGTACACCGCCCTGAGCAAGGTTTTTGTGGAGCAGGACAAGCTGATGGATGCCGTTGCCCTGCTGGATGCGGTGGCGGATCCCACCATCAAAGCCCAGCTGGATGCCCAGCGTCCCGCTACCCCCAGCTCTGACTTTGAGCCGGGATATTACACCCAGTACATGGACATTCACCTGCTGTCCGACAATGCCAAGTATATCTTCTATTCTCTGGACGGAGAATATCCTTCCATTGCCGGTTCTGTTTACAATGGTGTCGTGACCCTTCCCACCGGTGAAAGTAACTTGCAGGCCATCGCTGTTTCTGAAAGCGGTCTGGTCAGCACTCTGTCCACCCTGGATTATACCATTACCGGTATCATCGAGCAGGTCACCTTCACGGATCCCGCCATGGAAGCTGCCATCCGCGCCCTCATCAACGCCGATGCCGACGACAAGATTTACACCAGCGAACTGTGGGAGATCACGGATTTCACCGCACCGGAAGGGGTAAAAACTTTTGCGGATCTGGCACTGCTGCCCTACCTGACCACCCTGACCATTCAGGACGGCACTGTGGATACCCTGGAGCATCTGACCTCTCTGGACAAACTGGTGATCCTGGATCTCACCGGAAGTAAATTCCCGGTGGAAGAACTCA
The DNA here is from genome assembly GCA_964468195.1 of uncultured Oscillospiraceae bacterium. Classification (GTDB taxonomy): domain Bacteria; phylum Bacillota; class Clostridia; order Oscillospirales; family Oscillospiraceae; genus Faecousia. The sequence continues at coordinate 3,275 of CAYXUI010000064.1, forward strand.
GCATCCTGACCACCATGCCCAATCTGACCAGTCTGACACTGGCACACTGCAACCTGAGCACCATCGAAGGGCTGGAAGGCGCCGAGAATCTGACCTATCTGGATCTGAGCAACAACACCCTGCGAAATCTGAAAGTTCTCACCACCATGCCCGCCCTGGCAGAGCTGTCTCTGAATCATAATGCCGTTACCGATCTTTCTGATCTGTCCGTTCTGGAAAATCTGGTAAAGCTGTGCATCAGCCACAATTCCGTCTCCAATCTTGCCCCCCTTGCCAGCTGTACCCGCCTGGCCCATCTGGAAGCGGATTACAACAATCTTACCAACCTGAGAGGATTGGACACCCTGACCAATCTTACGACTCTCTCTGTTGCCAACAACGATTTGACCGACGTTTCTCTTCTGGCCGGGAATACGGCACTGGAAGAACTGAACATTTCAAGCAACACCATCAACGATATCACCGCCCTGAGCACCCTGACCAAGCTCAAGACCTTCGACTTCTCCGCCAATCAGGTGGAAGCCCTGCCCGAGTGGCCGGACGGTGGCGTTCTGACCACCATTGACGGCTCTTACAACGCTCTGAGCGATATCAACAGCCTGAAAAATCAGCAGCAGATGACCCACGTCTACATGGACTACAATCTGCTGACCAACATCGATCAGTTGGCTGACTGCTACTGTCTGGTACAGGTCAATGTCTTTGGCAATGCCATTGCCGATGTTTCCGCCCTCCGGGATCGGGACATCATCGTCAACTACGACCCCACTGCCGCGTAATTTGCGATTCAATTGCCAGTCGTCTGAAAGGGATGCCCTTTCAGACGACTTTTTTATCCAAAAACCGCCTGCTTTTCGATTCTGAAAAGCAGGCGGTTTCTTTAGTTCATCATTTCCAGCGCCAGTTTCAGGGCCGCTTCGATGGTTTGATTTCTGACTTCTTCCCGGGAGCCGGAAAAGCAGTGATGCCGAACCACCGTTTTATCTTCCGTGGCGCAGCCGATGAATACCGTTCCAACGGGGTGGCCGAATGCATCGCCCCTGGGTCCGGCAAGGCCGGTGACGGCCAGAGATACATCCGCCTGAAGGATCTTTCGCACCCCTTCTGCCATGGCTTTGGCAGTGGGTTCGGAAACGGCACCCCAGGTGTTCAGGATTTCCTCCCGCACGCCCAGAATATTCTGTTTGACCCAGTTGGTATAACAGATCACGCCACCTTTGTATACGGCACTGCTGCCGGAAACGGCAGTCAGGGCTGCACCGATACCGCCACCGGTGAGACTTTCCGCAGTGACAAGGCTTTTACCCGCCAGCCGGTTCAGGACCTCAGAGCACAGGCTCATCATGATAGTTCACCTTGATCTTTTCAATGCTGTCCAGTGCCCGCTGGATGAGACCTTCCCGATCCAGACTCTGCTCCACATTCAGCAGCTGGCCGATGGTGGGCTTGGTTTTGGGATGCTTGGGGGTAAAGACCGTGCAGCAGTCCTCGTAAGGCAAAATGGAGGTTTCCAAGGTGCCGATCTTCCGGGCGATGGTGACGATCTCCTCCTTATCCATGCCAACCAGGGGCATGAAAATGGGCATATCCACCACGGCACCGGTGACGGCCATGGCTTCCATGGTCTGGGATGCCACCTGACCCAGGTTTTCGCCGGTGATCAGAGCGCCACATCCGTCATGCTGGGCGATGCGCTGGGAAATTTCCATCATAAACCGGCGCATGATAAGGGTGAAGAATTCCTCCGGGCAATTGTCCCGGATGGCTTCCTGAATCTCGGTGAAGGACACCACATTCACGGTCATCCGGCCGGAATACTTGGTCACCAGCCGTGCCAGCTCCACCACCTTATCCTTGGCCAGCTGAGAGGTATAGGGATAGGAGAAGAAGTGTACCGCCTCGATCTCCACGCCACGCTTGGCGATCATATAGGCAGCAACAGGAGAGTCAATGCCGCCGGACAGCAGCACCATTGCCCGTCCGCCCACACCGGTGGGCAGGCCGCCGGCACCGGGCTCCGCAGGGCCATGGACATAGGCCGCCAGATCCCGGACTTCCACATAGACGGTATATTCCGGATTGTGGACATCCACTGCCACGGTGGGATGGGCTTCCGCCAGACGGCCGCCGATTTCCTGAGACAGCTGGATGGAAGTCAGGGGGAACCGCTTGTCAGAACGCTTGGATTCCACCTTGAAGGACTTGGCGCAATCCAGATCGTCGCCCAGATAGTTTTCAATGGCGGCGAAAATGGCATCCATATCTTTTTCGCAGGGACGACAGCGGCACAGGCTCACCACGCCAAAAATGCTCCGGCAAGCCTCCCAGGCACCGTCCACATCACACTGCTCATCCATAGGCTCCACATAAACAGTGGACTGCATGATATACACATCGAAGTTGCCGTAGAGCTTCATCCGGCGGCGCACATTCTGACGCAGGCGGGACTCAAACTGCCGCTTATTGGCACCCTTCAGGACGATCTCGCCCAACTTCAGCAAAAAAATCTCTTTCATTTTCTATTTCCTTTCAAATCTCTGAATTACAAATTCGTCATTTAAGAGCTATCAGATCAGCCCTTTCATAGCGATTATGTCCTTGCATTTTCTTTTTGTATTTCCAACACTTAATGGCATCCCCTAAAGTTTTTCCTTGATTGTCTGCAAAGAAATCCCGAATATAGGTATTGTACTCGAATTGTCGGTCAATCGTTGTTTTTCCTTTTTTCTTTTCTTCGAGGATTTGATAATAAGCCGCAATCGCTTCTTTATAGGTCTTACCGGTATTGCTTTTCAGCCATTTTTGAAAAGCAACATTGAAAGAAAACGTAGCCCCTATATGTTCCTCGAAAAACGCTCTATGTTTCTCTGTACAGACAAAATAAGGCTCGATTTTCGTATTCAAATCTATATCGCCTATTTGAACGGTTGCTTTTCTTTCTTTTGAAACAGGCACAATCTCACCCGTATCGAGGAAATGTGCGATACGGTCTGCTATTTCCATTTTCCCGCCGGATGTCGGCAATCCATTATCTCTGCAAAAATTTACAAGTTCTTCTTTCAGAAAGTAAAAATTACGAAATGTTTTGCTGTCCAGCTTTTTATCCAAAACAGGTCTTTCCATGATGTTTTCACAAACTTATTATTCAAAATCATCCCCGAAGGGGATACCAAAACTGTCCACTGTCAACTGTCAATTGTCAACCGCTATTACCGATTACCAAGGTTCACCGCCCGGTACTGAATAGCCTCTGCAATGTGGGAAGGCTGAATTTCTTCGCTGCCCCCCAGATCGGCTACCGTTCTGGCAACTTTCAGAATGCGGTCATAGCTTCTTGCCGTCAGACCCATGACTTCAAAAGCGTTCTTCATTAGCGCAGCACTTTCTTCATTCAGGGCACAGTAGCGGCGCATTTCCTCCGGGCCCATCCGGGCATTGCACATGCCACCGGAACCGAACCGCCGGTTTTGAATGGCCCGGGCATCGTTGACCCGTTCCTTCACCGATGCGGAAGGTTCCGCTTCCGCCCGGCTGCGCAGATCTTCAAAATGTACGGCGGGAACTTCCACCACAATGTCAATACGATCCAGCATAGGGCCGGAGATCCGGCTGCGGTACCGCTCCACATCCCGCTCGTTGCACCGGCACCGGCCGGAGGGATCCCCATACCAGCCGCACTTGCAGGGATTCATGGCACAAACCAGCATAAATTCCGCCGGATAGGTCACAGCACCGGAGACCCGGGAAATGGTCACCTTTCCGTCTTCCAGAGGCTGGCGCATCATGTCCAGGGTATCTTTCCGGAATTCCGGCATTTCATCCAGGAACAGCACACCTTTGTGGGCCATGGAGATCTCACCGGGTCTGGGGTTGGAGCCACCACCGGCAAGACCGGCATTGGACACCGTATGGTGGGGTGCCCGGAAAGGCCGCTGGGTCACCAGAGGTTGTTTGGTATTCAGCTGACCCATAATGGAGTAGATCTGGCTGACTTCCAGTGCTTCTTCCCAGGTCATATCCGGCAGGATCGAAGGCAGACGCTTGCTGAGCATACTTTTTCCGGAACCAGGAGGCCCGATGAGCAGCACGTTATGGCTGCCTGCCGCCGCTACTTCCAGGGCCCGCTTCACGTTTTCCTGCCCCAGAACATCCTTGAAATCCAGCTGGGGCTGGGACGTCTTCTCCGGGACCCAGATGGGTTCTTCCGGCAGGGGCATTTCTCCGTTCAGTCCCGCTGCCAGTTCACTGACCGTCCGCACCGGGATGATGGCCGGGCCTCTTGCAAGGGTGGCTTCCGCAGCGTTATCCGCCGGGACAAACAAAGTTTTCACCCCATTGCGTTTGGCAGCCAGCGCCATGGGCAGAACGCCGTTGACACTGCGGATCTGACCATCCAGACTGACTTCCCCCAAAAAGGCACTGTCCAACCGGGGTCTGCGGATCTCTCCGTTGGCACAGAGAATGCTCAAAAGGATGGGAAGATCGTAATGGGTCCCAGCCTTTTTCAGCCCCGCAGGGGCCAGATTTACCGTAATATGGCTGGAGGGAAATCCCAGACCGCTGGTTCTGGCCGCGGCCCGGACCCGGTCCCGGGCTTCCTTTACCGCCGCATCCGGCAATCCCACAATGTCAAAGCCGGGCAGTCCGCCGGAGATAAAGCACTCCGCCGTGACAACACTGCCCTGGATCCCGGAAATCCCAAGGGTTTTTACACTGCAATTCATAAGCGCATCCCTCCTTATAACTTTATAATATATCCAATCATCCGCCTTCCGTCAACAAAAAAATGGCTTTTCCGTCTTTTCCCCAAGCCGATTTTGCCCAAAAGTGCAGGGTGACCAGTTTTTTTCGTGGCTTCTTGTGGAAAAACATGAATTTTTCACAAAGCGGTCGTGAAATGGCTTTACAAATCCGCCGGAAAGTGGTATGATACTTAAGACAAAAATTGAATACTTTAGGAGGTATTTCGTTTTGGCAAGAAAATTTAAAACCATGGACGGCAATACTGCTGCCGCCCACGTCAGCTATGCTTTCACTGAGGTAGCTGGCATCTATCCCATTACCCCTTCCAGCCCCATGGCTGACAACGTTGACCAGTGGTCCGCTGCCGGCCGGAAGAACATCTTTGGCGATACCGTCAAGGTTGTTGAGATGCAGTCCGAGGCTGGTGC
>CAYXUI010000065.1:0-8437 GCA_964468195.1 uncultured Oscillospiraceae bacterium
CCCAAAACGGAAAAGAAAATGAAGGCCTCCTTCGGGGAAAAGGATTTCTCCGGTGATGTGGTGTTCAAGCTGAAAAATATGACCAAGGCCTTTGGGGAGCGGACGCTTTTTGACGGGGTGAACCTGAATGTGAAGGGCGGCGAGCGCATCGCCATCTTAGGCGACAACGGCACCGGAAAGTCCACCTTTATCAAGTGCCTGCTGGGAGAAGAGGACTGCGGCGGCAAGATCCAGTTCGGCCCCACGGTGAAATGGGGATATCTGCCCCAGATCATCCACTTCGACCATCCGGAGCGGACGCTGTACGACACCATGCTCTACGAAAAGAACTGCACCCCCCAGGTGGCAAGAGACCGGTTAGGACAATTCCTGTTCCAGGGGGAGGATGCATTCAAGCAGGTGAAGAACCTCTCCGGCGGCGAACAGTCCCGGCTGCGGCTGTGTATGCTGATGGATGAAAAGATCAACCTGCTGATTTTGGACGAGCCGACGAACCATTTGGACATTGCCTCCCGGGAATGGGTAGAGGCGGCCATTGAAGAATTTGAAGGAGCCCTGCTGTTCGTCTCCCACGACCGGTATTTTATCGAAAAATTTGCCGAGCGGATCTGGCTACTGGAAGATGGCGGCATCCGGGATTTCCCCTGTGGGTACAAGAAATACCGCTCCATTTTGGAGCACGAAGCCGCCGCCAAGCCGGTGGTCACTGTGGTCCCCAAGGCAAAAAAGGAAAAGCCCAAGGGCGGCACCAAAGATGTGGACAAGCTGATCCGCCGCCTGGAACGTGAGATCGAGAAGCAGGAAACTGCCATCGCAGAACTGGATGAAAAAATTGAAGCGGCGTCTGCCGACTATCAGGAGCTGACCCGATTGCTGGGCGAAAAGGAAGCGGCAGAGGAAACTCTCATGGCGCTGATGGAGCAGTGGGAAGCTGCACAGGAACAATAAAGGAGCAAGAACATGTTCGGAAAAAAGAAAAAAAGCACCGTAAAACCCAATCTGCCCAAGGAATATTCCTGGGCCCTGAACATTGACGGGGAAGAAAAGGTTTTCAAATGTCTGGTAACGGAGACGGAAGTTATCACCTATGAAGACGGCCAGGAGCATAAGCATCTGAAAATTACAGAGCCCACCTGCATGGAAGGGGTTTTGCAGATCGATACCGTGACCAAAATCTACGGGGAAATGATCGATTTCCAGCTGGAGCGGTTTATCCCCTATATCCGGCTGGAAGGCAAGTGGACCATGTCCGACACCACGGAAAAAGACCGGATGGAGGAGCAGATTGCCATTTACAGAAAGCAGTCCATGCAGGAAGGTATCGTGGGCGTAGCCTGTGAACTGGCGGTGCTGGCAAAGCAGCTCATCGCCGGAGATATTGGCGATTGGTGGATGCTGAATGTGTTTGGTGTTCTGTTTATCGTCAGTGCTCTGATGCGGATGGTGCGGCTGAAAAATGAGATCAACGCCATGAAGGAAGCGGAAGCTGAAGCACTGGCAGAGAAGGAAGCAAAAAAAGCCCTCCGGGAAGCGGAGAAGGCGGAAGAATAAAGGTAGGGAAATCCTGTGAAACATCTGGGAACAGAAGTAATCGAAACGGAGCGGCTGATGTTACGGCCCTTCCAAAAAGAAGATGCCCAGACAATGTTTGACAACTGGGCAAAAGACCCGGAAGTTATCAGATTTCTGACATGGCCGGCTTATGAAAGCGTGCAGAATGCGAACAGCATTCTGGCAGACTGGACAAGCCAATATGTCCGGAAGGACTATTACAACTGGGCCATTGTGCCAAAAGATCTGGGTCAGCCCATTGGCTCCATTACTGTGACAGAACAGAATGAAAAAGCCGGCTGGATGGAGATCGGCTACTGCATCGGAAAACCGTGGTGGCATCGGGGCTATACCTCCGAAGCTATGTTGGCGGTGATGGACTTCCTGTTTGAAAAGGTAGGCGTCAACCGCATTCAAGCCTGCCACGCAACAAACAATCCCCATTCCGGCGGTGTGATGAAAAAGTGCGGAATGCAGTTTGAGGGCGTTCACCGGCAAGCGGGTTGGTGCAATGCAGGCATCGTGGATGTGTGCTACTATGCCAGGCTGAAACAGGACGGATAATATGGGTTGACACCTACCAGGCCGGGGCTTATAATAGAGGAAGAAGTGTTGCGTCCCATAAAAAGTAAAGAACAGGAGGGAAACATATGACAAACGAAGAACTGTTGCAGGCTATTACCGTTCAGATTGGTTCTTTTCGCCAAGAAATGACCCGCAGGATGGATGAACTGGAAAATAGGTTGGATTCTATGGAAGAAGCCATGGAGACCCTGAAAGAAGACGGTGAGATTACCCGTGACGGTGTCAACTCCCTTCTGGAATGGGCGGACATTATTGGGAAGATCAACAACTATCCCATTGCAAAGTAATGAAATTGCATACCATGTAAGGATTGCGCCGATGTGTGCGCAGAAATAACAAAGGAGAGAATCAACATGAGTTCTTGTAGCGGCAACTGTTCCAGCTGCGGCAGCACCACCTGCGGTGACCGCACGGCGGAGAGCCTGCTGGCACAGCCCAATCCCAAATCCAGTGTAAAGAAGGTCATCGCCGTGGTTTCCGGTAAGGGCGGCGTTGGCAAGTCCACCGTCACCTCCATGCTGGCCGTGGCTATGGCCCGGCAGGGCAAACGTGTGGCAGTGCTGGATGCCGATATTACCGGCCCCTCCGCTCCCACGGCTTTCGGCGTAACCGAATGCCAGGGTGCCAATGAAGACGGCCTGTATCCTGCCCTGACCCGGGGCGGCATTCAGGTCATGTCCATCAACCTGCTGTTGGACAACCCCGCAGACCCCGTGGTTTGGCGTGGCCCGGTCATCGCCGGTGCGGTGAAGCAGTTCTGGACGGACGTGATCTGGGAAGATGTGGACTATATGTTCGTGGATATGCCTCCCGGGACCGGTGATGTACCCCTGACGGTGTTCCAGAGCCTGCCCGTTGATGGCGTGGTCATTGTCACCACCCCTCAGGATCTGGTGTCCATGATCGTTGCCAAGGCTGTGAAGATGGCCAACATGATGCACATCCCGGTGCTGGGCTTCGTGGAGAACTACAGCTATTTGCAGTGCCCGGATTGCGGCAAGAAGATCAATGTCTTCGGCAAGTCCCATCTGGATGAAGTGGCTGCCAAGTTCGAGCTGCCCATCCTGGCCCGGTTGCCCATCGACCCCGCCGTGGCAGAGTCCTACGACAACGGCCTGATGGAGACGGTGGATACTACCGCTGTGAATGATGTTATCGAAGCAGTAAAGAAGGCTTAAAACAGCAGAAAAAACGGAACCTCGTGGTGAGGTTCCGTTTTTTATACCAATCCAAGTTCCATTTTCCATGCCAGAACATTGGAAACGGCATTATTCAGGGTATCCATAGAGATACGGCCTTCCAGCAGGGCGGTCAGGACGGCATCGTACAGGGTTACATATTCGGTGGAGCACAACATGTCGTTCCCCGCTTGAACGGCCATGACAGCGGCTTCTCCGGCGCCGTACTGGTCGGTAATGGCCTGCATCACCAGATCGTCGGTGATGATGACCCCGGTAAAGCTCATGGTATCCCGGAGGTAGCGGTGGACGGCAGGGGACAATGAGGCGGGGAGGATATCGTCCAGTGCGGTAACGATGGTGTGGCTGACCATCACCGCATCGGCACCGGACTGGAATCCGGCGGCAAAGGGCAGCAGGTCATTCCCCTCCAGCTCTTCCAGAGAACGGTTATCCACGGCAATGCCGGTGTGAGTATCGGTATTGTTGCCATATCCCGGGAAATGTTTCAGCACGCTGCCCACCTGATAGGCAGACATAAGCCGAACGGTACTGCTGACAAAATTGCCGGTGGTGGCAGCATCGGCCCCAAGGGAACGGGAATACATGAAAGCATCCGGATCCGTTGCCATATCGCAAACGGGCCCCAGATTGACATTGATTCCAAGGGAGGTCAAAAGCTGACACTTTTCTTCCTCCACGGCCAGTACCTGATCCATACCGCCGCCTTCATAAGAAGAACGGGCAGAAGGGAAGGGGGAAGAACGAAAGGCTTTCAGCCGGCTGATCCGGTTGACGGTGCCGCCTTCTTCATCCACAGCCATAAGCATGGGATATTTGGCGGCAGACTGGTATCTTTGGAGCTTCTGCGCCATGGATTCCGGCGACTGATCGTCAAAATCTGCTCCAAAGAGGACGAAACCGCCCAGGTGGAAGGTTTGAATGTCCTGCAAAGCAACGCTGTCATCACACCGGGCAAGAAACAGCTGACCCACCTTTTCTTCCAGAGACATAGAATCCAAAAGTTCCTGAACGGGATCCGGTGCGGTTGTGGGAACCGTGGTAGACTCGGTCACAACAGGAAGGGCGGTTTCCGGAACGGAGATAGTGGATTCTGCTGCCTGAGGGGCAGAAACTCCGCAACCCGCCAGCAGCAGGACCAATAAAATAGGGAATAAACGTTTCATAGGGATACCTCGCAAGGAAAAAATCACAACAGATGGCCAATCAGATACCAAAGCACCAGCAGTGCCAGGGCCAGAGGGATGTAAGCCATCAGAGAAACAGCGGCCACACTGATGACGGTATAGCCAAAATAATCCAACAAATACAGCACGCCGCAGACAATGGCGGTGGCGAAAATGGCTTTACTGACCTGTTTGCCAATGACATTGGAGAAGAAGAAGGTATACATGGCGCCGAAGAAGGGATTCAACGCAGCGATGACCAGCCCCAAAATCAGGCTCAGAGCGCCGGAGAGTACCATAATGCCCAGCAAAATCAGCAAAATGGTGGGAGCATAGTGAACCAGAACTTCCGGCAGGTAGGTCTCAAAGGCCCAGCGGACGATCAGATGCAGCATCATACTCAGTGCCACGCCGATGAAGCGCAGCAGATACCAGCTGACTACATTTTTTTCCTGGGGGATGATAATATCCGACAGATTTACCAGGAAAGCCAGAATGATTAAGGAAAGAATTTGCGTGCACAGGGCAGAAAACTGCAGATCCGTAATGGGAAGCACGATCAGATAATTTCCGGAAAAGGTGACAAAGGGCAGGGGAGACAGCAAGACGTCAAGATCCCAGGGCTGGAAAGTATATACGACAATGGTCACGGCATAGACGAACAGAATGCCCATGACACTAGACAGGGCCCGGTTCAGGCTGGAACGTTTGCCCAGCACCACCCGGCCGAGAACACCCAGAATCAGAGTCGCAGCGGTGAAGTACAGCAAAAATTTTGTCACCGTCATAAAATCGATTTGGGTAGGTAAGTAAGAGGAAGTGTGCCAGATGGCATCGCTGATGGTCTCCGGGATATAAGAGGAGACACTTTGCACCACCCGGTCCAGTTCCTGGGGAAGGTCGGATGCAATGGTAGATATGGTAGAATCCAGATTCATATGGGTTCCTTTCTGGGGTGCGCATTGACCGATAGGTAGACAAGAAGCGTCTGCCCATTGGTCAATGCGCAACGGGGAGTATAAGAAAAGCCGCCGCCAAAAACTGGCGGCGGCTTGGAAAAGCTTGGAGAGATAAATTACTTGATCTCAGCCTCAGCGCCAGCTTCCTTCAGCTCGGCGACCAGCTTCTCAGCGTCTTCCTTGGAGATAGCTTCCTTCAGGGTCTTGGGGCAGTTGTCAACCAGATCCTTAGCTTCCTTCAGGCCCAGGCCGGTAGCGGCACGGACAACCTTGATAACGCCCAGCTTGGAAGCGCCAGCGTTCTTCAGGATGACGTCGAACTCGGTCTTCTCTTCGACCTCAGCAGCAGCGCCGGCAGCGGGAGCAGCAACAGCAGCAGCAGCGGCGGAAACGCCGAAAACTTCTTCCAGAGTGTGGACCAGTTCGGACAGCTCCAGGACGGTCAGTTCCTTAACCTGCTCAACCAGAGCAGTGATCTTTTCACTAGCCATTTTAAAATCCTCCTAAATATGTGTGAGTTAGATAGTTTGTGGGGTTACGCGATTAGGCTTCTGCTTCGGCAGCAGGAGCGGAGCCGTCCTTCTGCATCCGGATCTGATCCAGGACGAAGGCCAGGCTGGAGATAGGTGCCAGGAAGGTACCCAGGACAGAAGCGACCAGAGCATTCTTGCTGGGCAGTTCACCGAAGCCATTGAGCTGTTCGGCGGGCAGGACAGAGCCTTCCACGATGCCACCCTTGATGGTCAGGGTCTTCAGCTTGTTCTTCTTGGCGAACTCGCAGACGATACGAGCAGGGGCGATGGGGTCGCCGGTGGTGGAAGCCATAGCGGTGGTACCGTTCAGAACCTTAGAGAAATCGTAGCCAGCATTCTTAGTGGCGAAATTGGTCAGGGTGTTCTTCACGACGGTGTACTCGACGCCTGCTTCGCGGAACTGCTTACGCAGCTCGGTATCCTGAGCAACAGTGATTCCCTTGTAGTCGACGAAAACCACGGAGGAGGCCTCCTGGATCTTGCCGGTCAGGGCCTCGACAACTGCCTTCTTGCTCTCAAGAACCTTTGCGTTGGGCATAATTTTCACCTCCGAAAATAAAAAAGTGTCTTCCTGCCAGAAGACAGAAAGACACGCAATCAATCAAAACAATTGGCGCACCTCGGCAGGATTTATTCCTTGTGGAACCTGCTGTCTTTGGCAACTTCCATATACTAGCACAGAAAAGTGCAATTGTCAAGTATTATTTTAAGAAAAATCAGGAATTTTTCAGAAATGGGGTCAGTACCTCCCGAAGGTATTCGGAATGGGCATCGGAAAAGCTGTATAGTCCCTGCCCGTCCTGCTGGCCGGGGGAATAGTATACCGTATTTTTCAGCCACAACGTCACATTATGACCGCTGGTTGCGTTTGTAGGATCTGATAGACCCAGAACAACATCGCCGACAGCATCGGGCGCAAAGCCATCGCATTGTTCTGCGGTGGTGAGAATATAGAGTAAGGTCTCCACCGTTTCCTTGTCCGTGATTCGGTTGCTTGTGGATGCGGTGAGGGAATAGGTACCATCAGAAGACAGGGAAGGAAACTGAATCAGAATTTCACCGGAAGCAGTGTTGGAACGGTTCCAAAGAAGGCAGCAACTGAGAACGAGAAGGACAATGAGAATTCCAATTGCGATTTTACGCTTTTTCACAGGGTCATCCCTCCTTTTGCGTATTCTAACATCCGGAAAGGAAAATAGCAAGCACCTTAAGGAAAACTTAAAAACAGAAAATCACCCGAAAGCGATTGCTTTCGGGTGATAAACGTATCTGAAAAATTACAGGTACTTGGCAGTGCTGACCTTGACACCGGGGCCCATGGTGGAAGCGACGGTGCAGGAGCGGATATACTGGCCCTTGGCAGCGGAGGGCTTAGCCTTCACAACAGCCTTAACCAGGGTGTCCATGTTCTCGGACAGCTTCTCGGTGCCGAAGGACACCTTGCCGATGGGGACATGGATGATGTTGGTCTTGTCCAGACGATACTCGACCTTACCGGCCTTAATCTCCTTGACAGCAGCGGCCACGTTGGGGGTCACGGTGCCAGCCTTGGGGGAGGGCATCAGACCCTTGGGGCCCAGAACCTTACCCAGACGGCCAACGATACCCATCATGTCGGGAGAAGCGACGACGACGTCGAAGTCGAACCAGTTCTCCTTGGTAATCTTCTCCACCAGCTCCATGCCGCCGACATAGTCAGCGCCGGCAGCCTTGGCTTCCTCGACCTTGGCGTCCTTGGCGAAGACCAGAACGCGGCGGGTCTTGCCGGTGCCGTTGGGCAGAACGACAGCGCCACGAACCTGCTGGTCAGCGTGACGGGAGTCAACACCCAGCTTGATGTGCAGCTCGACGGTCTCGTCGAACTTAGCGGAAGCACCCTTCACAACCAGGTCCAGGGCTTCGTTGGGATCATACTGAACGGAGCGGTCAATCAGCTTGGCGCTCTCCTGATACTTTTTGCCTCTAAACAATGTAATATCCTCCTATATAGTGGTGATGCGGAAAAATCCTCCCACATTTCCGGTTTCAAAACTTACCGGATAAAGCAATAAAAACGAAAAATTAGTCGACGACGGTGATACCCATGGAACGGCAGGTACCGGCAACCTGGGACTCAGCAGCCTCCAGAGTAGCGCAGTTCAGGTCGGGCATCTTGGTCTTGGCGATCTCAGTGACCTGAGCCTTGGTGATGGAGCCAACCTTCTGCTTGTTGGGAACACCGGAGCCCTTGTCCGCGCCGATGGCCTTCATGACCAGCAGGGGAGTAGGAGGAGTCTTGGTGATAAAGGTGAAGCTGCGGTCAGCGTAAACGGTGATGACGACGGGGATCTTGTAACCCTCCATGTCCTTGGTACGGGCGTTGAACTCCTTGATGAAGGCAGCGATGTTAACGCCGTGCTGACCCAGAGCGGGGCCGACAGGGGGAGAAGCAGTTGCCTTAGCGG